>NZ_JBGQQS010000005.1:0-127486 GCF_045528365.1 Desemzia sp. FAM 23988 | reverse complement strand
AGCGATTGAACATCAAGGAAGTAATCTTCATGATGAAGAATAGCGATTGAACATCAAGGAAGTAATCTTCATGATGAAGAATAGCGATTGAACATCAAGGAAGTAATCTTCATGATGAAGAATAGCGATTGAACATCAAGGAAGTAATCTTCATGATGAAGAATAGCGTTTGAACATCAAGGAAGCAAACTCCATGATGAAGATCAGCGATTGAACATCAAGGAAGTAATCTTCATGATGAAGATCAGCGATTGAACATCAAGGAAGGAGCCTGCCTGATGAAGACTCTAACTTTTAGAGTTTTAAGAAGACAACGCCAAGGCTTTCCGATGGTTTTCCATAAGCAGCCTCATAGGTCGGAGAGAATTTCTTTACCAACATTAAAAATGTGGGGAATGGGACAATAACCTGATACTTCATTGGAAAACTGAACGTCAGCTACCAAAATGCAGCCTTAGATTCAAACAAACCAAATACCGGACGAGAGAATAACTTCTCATCCGGTATTTGGTTTGTTTGAGCAGAGCTAAACGCATTTTGTCCCGCTCTTTCATTTTTTTATATCTGAGTTGCGCAAATCAGCTTTTTAGGGGGTTTGTTTCTCCTTTTATTTTGGGGAAACACCCCATTAAAAAGGAGAAAGTGGACCTCTAGGAAGTCTAAACGCTCTTGCTCCACTCTCTAGAGCCATGATCCAGTAAATTGATGGATGGCATAGGTGTTCTTAGTATCATCTATTTCATGAGTATAGTAGTCTTTTGGTGAAAAGTAATCCCGAGGAAAAATAGTAACATCATCATACACTTGTTTGGTATTGTTCATTTGGAATCCTTTTTCTGCAAGGATTTCCGTGACACGAATGACGTTTGTTTTCCGGTCATGCGTTCCATCTTCTTTGATGAACGTTCTGTCTGCGTAATCTTGGTACCATTCTTCAATCAGAGGATTATGGGGTTCTGCGCCGATAATTCCTGTAGAGATTTCTGTCTCGATTTCAAATCCCATGAAAGCAGGCAACTCTAGAAATTCATCTAATGATTTAATCACTTCCATGTCTGTATCCATGTAAATACCGCCGTATTCTTTTAATACGTATAAACGAGCTACATCTGAAACAAAGGCCCATTGTTTTTCATCATAGGCTTGCTGTGCGTAAATACCCGCCCCTTCCAAATCAAAACTTTCTTCATTCCATAGTTTGATTTCATAGTCGGGACAGTACTTTTTCCAGCTGGCAAGGCATTTTTTTTCAACTTCTCCAAAAGGCTTGTCCCCAAACCATACATAATGAATTATTTTAGGTATCATAACAAGCTCTCCTCTTTTCTTCTTTTTTTAAGCTTCTATTCAATGATAAGAACAAAATGGAAAAAAATCCATTAAAACGCCTTATGGCAAATAAAAAACCAGACCAACAAAGTATTGGCCTGGTTTTTACAGGGTAAGGTTTTCTTTTTTAGTTTGGAGGAGTAAAAAAGAAATAAGAAATTAGGGATGTTTCTTTTTGGTATGAAATAAGTATAAAAGAAGAATATGAACATTTTATGATGAAAATATGCAGATTTAGAGCAGCCCGTCAAATTAAACTAGTTCAAACAACAAAGCTTGATTTTACAAGTTGTCTGACTTCAAAATCATCCTGATTTTCTTTACAATAAATTCAAAGCGAATGCTTGCTTTTTCAGTAAGAGAAAGAAGGGGAACACAAACTTATCTAGGGGGACGACTGTTTGGATTACAAAACAGAAGAACTAAAGAAGATCGCAGAGGAACTAAAGGTTGATATCGAGAAAGGTCTGGACACACAACAAGTAGAAGCCAATCGGGAAGAATATGGGAAGAATGAGTTTGAAGAATCAGAGAAGAAGTCTTTATTTGCTCGGATTGCAGAACAGTTTAAAGATGTGATGAATCTTATTTTAGTGTTTGCTGGTTTCTTATCACTATACATTTCTTTGTCTGACCCTTCTCATGGATTTTCGGAACCTATTGTTATCTTCATAATTATTGCCATTAATATGACGATTTCTATTCATCAAGAAGGCAAAGCAGAAGATGCGTTAGATTCTTTAAAAAATCTTTCCTCGCCGGTTTCAAAAGTCATTCGTGAAGGAAAAGAGCAAGAAATCGATGCCAGTGAAATCGTTCAGGGAGATATTTTAGTGCTTCAAGCTGGAGATAAAGTAGATGCAGATGTGCGTTTAATCGAATCCAATAATCTGCAAGTAGATGAAGCTTCTTTGACCGGAGAGAGTGTTCCGGTCGATAAAGATCCGAATGCCCAAGTTGAAAAAGATGCTTCTACTGGAGATGTGTTAAATACAGCTTTCTCGGGTACAGTTGTGACGAATGGAAATGGAAAAGGGATCGTAGTGGGTGTTGGGATGGATAGTGCAATGGGATCTATTGCCGGGTTATTGACCGATTCCAACCAAGGCAAAACGCCTTTACAACTACGAGTAGATAGTTTAGCAAAAAAACTGGCTGTGGTAGCCTTTATCGCAGGTGCAATTATTTTTGGTTTAAACTTTTTCACAAGCAATATTAACATTTTAGATAATTTGATGACTGCCGTATCTCTAGCTATTGCAGCCGTACCAGAAACGTTGCCGGTCATTGTGACCCTTTCACTAGCTTATGGTGTTCAAAATATGGTGAAGAGAAATGCGATCATTCGGAATATTCCAGCAGTAGAAACGCTTGGGAGTGCTTCAATCATCGCTTCAGATAAGACTGGGACATTAACTAAAAACCAAATGACGATTCAAAGAATCTGGGCTGTTTCTCATGAGCCCAAAACAGCAGAAGAGGAATTTAATGACGATGAAGACTGGCTGATCAAAATGATGGGATTGGCTTCCAATGCTCGAGTCAAAGAGCTAGAAGAGGAAGAAAATACTATTTCCGGAGATCCGACAGAAGCAGCTATTATTCAGTTGCTGGAGGACAAAGAGTGGTCAAAAGAACAATTGGATGAAAAGTACGAACGTGTTCATGAGATTCCATTTGACTCGGATCGAAAACGAATGACAACCGTTCACAAATATGAAAATAAATATGTAGCCATCACAAAAGGAGCGTTTGATCGAATACCTTTAGATGAGGCAGCTGTTGAAAAAGAATACGATCAAAATGCTGGCGATATTCATGATGCCTTTGCTGAAAAAGCGTTACGGATCATAGGGGTATCGTACAAATTTATGGACAGTAAGCCCAATAACCTTGATGATGAAGAACTGGAGAAAGATATGACTTTTGCCGGAATCGTGGGAATGATTGATCCGCCAAGAGAAGAAAGTAGGCAAGCAGTTCAAGAAGCGCGTGAAGCTGGGATACGTCCAATAATGATTACTGGGGATCATGCCGTTACAGCTACGGCTATTGCCAAAGAGATCGATATTTTCCGTGACGGTGACAAAACCATCACTGGAAAAGAGATGCAAGAACTGTCTGATGAAGATTTAAACGAACAAATCGAAAACTTTTCTGTTTATGCACGAGTATCTCCTGAAGATAAAATCCGTATTGTAGAAGCTTGGCAACACAGAGGGGACGTCGTGGCCATGACAGGAGACGGTGTCAACGATGCTCCTTCTCTTCAAGCAGCAGATGTAGGAACAGCAATGGGAGAGAATGGAACAGAAGTAGCGAAGAATGCTTCTGACATGATTTTGACGGATGATAACTTTGCGACGATTGTTCATGCCGTTGAAGAAGGTCGTCGAGTGTATGACAATATCAAAAAAACAGTCTATTACCTGCTTTCTGCCAATGTGGCTGAAATTCTTGTTATGTTGATTGCCGTATTGATTGGTTGGGGAACTCCATTAACTTCTATTCAGTTGTTGTTTATCAACGTCATTGCGGACGGGATACCGGGGTTTGGTTTGAGTCGGGAAAAAGCGGAAGCCAATATTATGAAGCGTGATCCTGTTCATAAAAATGAAAGTATCTTTGCGCATGGAGGCTACCGCAGAATCGCGATTGCAGCTGCCACGTTTACAGTTATCACATTAATTGCCTTTTATATTGGAGAAAATCTGGCGCTGAATGCTGCTATTGAACCTTCCTTAGAGGTAGCTCAAACATTGGCCTTTTTAGTTCTAGGATGGTCTTCTGTCATTCATATATTTGTGGCGCGAACAAATGATTCCATCTTTAATGCAGGCATTACAGAGAATAAAACGGTTTTTTGGACAACTTTATTTTCTTTCGCAGCTACCACAGTAGTAGCAGTAGTTCCGTTTCTAGCGTCGATTTTTAATCTGGTGACTTTAAGTTGGGAATATTGGCTAATTGCAGCTGTTTTGTCCATTATGATCATTGTCGTGGTGGAAATTGAAAAAGTAGTGATGAAGAAAATGGGTGGCAGTTTCTTAGGTTAAAGCATTTTTGTCCTAAATCTGGTAGCAAAGACAAGTAGCTTAAAAGGAGGGAAATAAAAATGGATATTTCTAAATACCTTATAAAACCTGAAGAAAATGTAAATTTAGCAGAACTGGCTGAAAAAGAAAATCCTGATTATACAGAAGAAGAGATCAAAGAAAAATTGATTCCTGAAAGTGTGGAACAATTAAGAGAATGGCAATTGCGACTGCATGCAGAAGAAAAAAAAGGAATCTTAGTAGTGTTGCAAGCGATTGATGCAGCAGGAAAAGATGAGATCATTACCTTTATCTTTTCTCATTTGATGCCGCAAGGATTAAAAGTAACATCTACTAAAAAACCAACTGAAGAAGACATGAAACATGACTTTTTATGGCGTGTCCACAAAGGGATGCCTGAAAGAGGGCAGATTGCTATCTTAAATCGCTCTTACTATGAAGATTTGCTGTCTCCGATTGTGTACGGAGAAGAAGAAAGTATCCCGATGCCTTCCAGCGAGGACGATCATGATGCTTGGGAAGTCCGGTGTCGACAAGTCAATGATTTTGAAAAGTATATGGTAGAGAGCGGTTTTCCAGTGGTTAAATTTTTCTTGAATGTATCGGAGGAAAAACAGCGGGAGCGGCTGTTGGAACGTATGAAAACGCCGGAAAAAAATTGGGAGTTTTCATTCAGCGATATAGATGACCGTCAAAAATGGGATACTTACCAGGAAGCATATGGAAAAATCTTGAATAAAACCTCGACAGAATATGCACCGTGGTATATATTACCTGCTGATGATGGTTGGTATACGCGTTATCTTGCAGCGGAGATCATGATAAATGTGATCGAAAAACAGGATCCAAAGTTTCCCGTGATGACAGATGAAGATAAAGAACAGTTGGAAAAAGAAATTCAGCGATTAGAAGAAGAAAGAGAACAAGACACCTGAGAAATAAAGTATGAAGAAGTCTTTAAAGGGCCCCTCTGCATGATGCAGAAGGGGCTTTTGTGGGTTTATTTTGAAATACCGGTAAGGAGAACGAGGTCAGTACTCATGAAAGATTTCTGCGACTACTAAAGTGTGAAAAGTTAGTCTACTGTTTCATTAGAATCGATTAGTAAATCTACGGGAATTGATTTTAATTTATTTCTAATAATTAATTGCGTATTCAAAATTGTGTTAATCAGCTCTATTACAAGGTTTCTATATATAAATAAGACTGTTCATCATCAACTACCTGCAAAAAATAAAATTCAACATTTTGTTGACGTTTTATTCTAATTAAATTATAATCAGATTATTATTATTTAATAGTATTTTAATATTGTTTTAATCTTGGCAATTAAAAAGGGTACAGGGGGAAAACTTAATGAAAAAGACAAAACGATTCAGTTTGTTTATTGCCGGAATGACATCCATGTTGGTATTAGCGGCATGTGGAGGAACTAGTTCAGAAGAAGCAGAAGGAAATGCCAATGCTACAGAAACTGCAGGCGGAGGAGTATTGAATGTTCAAGTAGATGTAGAAGTAGCTTCTATGGATCCACAAATGGCAACTGATGGAACTTCATTTGAAGTAATTGCCAATACGATTGAAGGATTGTATACATTGGATTCTAAAGGAGTAGCGATTCCTTCATTAGCTGAAGCAACAGATGTCAGCGAAGATGGGTTAACATACACGTTCACGTTGAAAGATGCAGTATGGTCTAACGGAACGTCTGTCACTGCAGATGATTTCGTTTATGCATGGCAAAGATTAGCTGATCCAGACACTGCAAGTGAATATTACTACATTATGGGAATTGCAGGCGTTGTAAATGCAAATGAAATTTCTGCTGGCGAAAAAGCACCTGAAGAATTAGGCGTAACAGCTATTGATGAAAAAACATTAGAAGTAAAATTGAACCACCCCGTTCCATTCTTCGAAAGTTTAATGGCCTTCCCATCTTTCTTCCCAATGAATCAAGCGTTCTTTGAAGAAGCAGGCGAAAATTACGGAACTTCTGCGGATACATTGATTGCAAATGGAGCATTTGAAATTACTTCTTATGAACCAGCTGCAACAACTATCGAATTGGAAAAAAATCCTGATTACTTTGATGCAGAAAATATAAGTTTAGAGGGCATTAAATATCAAGTCATTAAAGATACTCAACAAGCTATGTTGTCTTACCAAAACGGAGACTTAGATGTAGTAACTTTAGCTGGAGAGCAAGTTGATTTGTTCAAAGATGATCCTGAATTCCAAACGATTCAAGCGGGTTACCTGTGGTACATTTCTCCAAATACAAAAATTCCTGGGTTGGAAAATACCAACTTGAGAAAAGCATTTGCACAAGCATTTGATAAAACTTATATTGCAGAAACAGTGTTAAAAGATGGTTCTGTACCAGCTGATTACATGGTACCAGATGGGTTGGCAGTAGATGCTGAAGGAGTTGATTTCCGCGATACGGCAGGAACTTACTTGGCTTATGATCCAGCTGCTGCACAAGAATCCTTGGCATTAGCTAAAGAAGAATTAGGAAAAGACAGCTTTACATTTACAATGATTATTGAAGATACAGAAAGTTCTATCAATGTGGCTCAAGTGTTGAAATCACAGATTGAAGAAAATCTAGATGGCGTTACGGTCGAAATCGAGCAAATGCCTAAGAAAACAAGATTGGATCGTATGAACACAGGTGATTACGAATTAGGATTAACTCGTTGGGGTCCAGACTATGCAGACCCAATGACTTATGCAGATTTATTCTTAACAGACTCTGGGAACAATAAAGGTTTCTGGTCAAATGAAAAATATGATGAACTGGTTAATTCTTCTTTAGACGGTGAATTGTCACTTGATGTAGAAGGAAGATGGGCTGCATTGCAAGAAGCAGAAAGCATCATTCTTGAAGACGCTGGTATTCTTCCAGTATACCAGAAAGGAAATGCTGTAATGATCAAGAGCAATGTTTCAGGTGTTGATTTCCACTCTGTTGGTGTATCAAGAATCATGAAACATGCAGTAAAAGAATAACCGTTTTTAATGCATGCTGAAAGAAAGGTGTACAAGAGAATATCAAGCGGTTAGTAGAACTGTTTTGGATTATTCATTGTATGCCTTTTTTTGATAGTTTAGTGTCGATGTAAAAAGAATGCATTTTTATTTCGAACGAAAGGAAAATAACTATGAAAAAATATATTGCTCGTAGAGTACTGATGTCTTTTTTAACTTTGTTAGTGATCATTCTGGTGTTATTTGTTTTGATGCAGCTGCTTCCAGGATCACCTTTTAACGATGAACGATTATCCATCGAACAACAAGGATTTATCATGGAAAAATATGGATTGAATGATCCAATTCCGGTCCAATTTGGCCGTTACTTAGTCAATATGTTGACGGGAGATTTCGGGAAATCTTACACGATCTCAAAAGATACAGATGTATCCATCCTTCTTCAGAATCGATTGCCGATATCCCTTGCAGTCGGTGGGGTTTCAATTGTGCTCGGAGCCGTTATCGGCTTGTTTTTAGGTGTGTTTTCAGCATTAAAACACAATACAGTATGGGATTCTTTAGCTACCTTTATCTCTGTTTTAGGCGTTTCGATTCCTTCTTATGTATTTGCCTTAGGGTTATCTTATTACCTAGGGTTCCAATTGAAATTATTTCCTATGTTGTTTAACCCCGCAGATGGCATCAATGCTTATCTATTGCCGGCTGTTGCGTTAAGTATGACAGTGATGGCGACAGTTGGACGCTTTACCCGAACAGAAATGCTGGATGTCTTAAATTCAGATTACATTCAGTTAGTGGAAAGCAAAGGTGTATCTGGTCCCCGATTAGTTGTTACACATGCATTGCGCAATGCGTCGATTTCTATTTTGACGGTTCTTGGTCCTTTAGTAGTAAGTTTAATGACGGGGAGTTTAGTAGTCGAAAAAATTTTTTCCATTCCTGGAATCGGGCAATTGATGGTACAAGCCATTCAATCAAATGATTACAATATCATTATTTCATTAGCATTTGTGTACAGTGCCTTGTATATCGGAGTGATGCTGGTGGTGGATATTTTATACGGTGTACTGGATCCAAGGATACGTTTAGCAAAGGAGAGTTCAAATGGATAAACCAATCGAATTTTTACCAAATGATTTTGAGTTTGTGAATGACAATAAAGCGGCGATGATCGACGAAGTGTATTCAGGAGAGTCTTTCTGGAAAACGATCATTCAACGGATCTTGAAAAATAAGGGTGCCGTTTTAGGTTTTATCAGTATCTTAATCATTTTAGCCTTGGCTCTTATTGGTCCGGAAATAACAGGGTATACTTATGACCAGCAAATAACAGGGCATGAAAGTATGGCACCGCGAATTCCAGGACTTGAAAAATTAGGCATTTTTGATGGAACAGAAACCTTAAAAACTTCAACAGGCGAACTGGAAGTCAATAAATATGAGGAAATCGATGGTGGAGCAGATGTCTATCATTGGTTCGGGACAGATGTTCTAGGAAGAGATTTATTTACTCGGACTTGGGTAGGGACACGGATCTCGCTTTATATTGCTTTAGTGGCGGTAATTGTTGATGTATTGATCGGGATGAGTTACGGAATGATTTCTGGTTTCTACGGCGGAAAAGTCGATATGATCATGCAGCGTTTTATGGAGATCCTAAATGGTATCCCTAGCTTAGTGGTCGTTACTCTGTTGATCATTGTCTTAAAACCAGGCTTATTAAGTATCACGATCGCGATTGCATTGACAGGTTGGATCGGTATGAGCCGTATCGCCAGAGCCTCGATGTTGAAATTGAAGCAAAGCGAATATGTATTGGCCGCACGAACAATGGGAGCAAAAGACTTTCCTATCATGTACAAAGAAATTTTGCCCAACATCTTCTCTCAGCTTCTCGTTATGTCGATGTTTTCTATTCCCAGCGCTATTTTTACGGAAGCCTTTCTAGCCTTTGTCGGTATTGGGATTCCGGTTCCAATGGCTTCACTGGGATCTCTTATTTCAGAGAATTTCAAATCCTTAACGACACATTTTTATATGATTGTGCCTCCCGTCATTGTCTTAGCCGTTTTGATGCTCAGCTTTAACTTATTAGCAGATGGGTTGCGCGATGCATTGGATCCAACATTGAAAGAGGTGTAAAAAACATGGGCAAAGAAAAAGTATTGTCAATACGAGATTTATCGATCGCCTTTAAGACATCTTCTGGACTGGTAAGTGCCGTTCGAGGAGTCAACTTGGACTTATACAAAGGGGAAACTCTGGCGATCGTTGGCGAATCAGGAAGTGGTAAATCAGTGACCGTTAAAACGATCATGGGGATTCTAAGCAACAATGGGAAAATAAACAGTGGAACGATAGAATACACTTACGAAGAAAATGGACAAAAAACAACGAAAAACCTGCTGGAGTATTCTAAAAAAGAGATGCGAAAAAACATCAATGGAAAGCATATCGCGATGGTTTTCCAAGATCCTATGACGTCTCTTGATCCAACAATGAATATTGGGAATCAAATTATGGAAGGGATGCGTATCCATTACAAAACCCCTAAAAAAGAAGCATATGCTAAAGCGCTGGAGTTGTTGGAATTAGTTGGGATAACAGATGCAGAAGCTCGAATGAGCAATTATCCTCATCAGCTTTCTGGAGGTATGCGCCAACGGATAGTAATCGCGATCGCTTTAGCCAGTGATCCCGATGTCCTCATTTGTGATGAGCCGACGACGGCGTTAGACGTAACGATCCAAGCAAAGATTCTGGAATTGATTCAGTCCATCCAACAAAAAACAGGTATCTCCGTTATTTACATTACCCATGATTTAGGGGTAGTAGCGAAAGTTGCGGATCATGTAAACGTTATGTATGCAGGACGAATCGTAGAAACGGGGACAGTAAACGAAGTGTTCTATGAACCAAGACACCCTTATACTTGGGGTCTATTGCTGGCAATGCCTGATTTAGAAACGAAAGCGGACAAATTGGAATCGATTCCCGGGAACCCTCCAAACTTAGAACATGAAGTAGTAGGGGATCCATTTGCGCCGCGTAATCCCTATGCTCTCAATATAGATTATCGCTTGGAGCCGCCAATGTTTCAAATTAGCGAAACGCACTATGCAGCTACTTGGCTGCTGGCAGAAAATGCTCCAGTGTGTCCTCCACCAGCAGAACTGCTCGAACGAATCGAACGCATGAAGAAGGAGGATGAGCTCTATGTCGGAACTGAAGAAACCTATACTTTCCGTGAAGAACTTAAAGCAGCACTTTAAAGTCAGTCGAAAATTTACCGTCAAAGCGGTAGATGGAGTTTCCTTTGAGATTTATCCAGGCGAAACGTATGGGTTAGTTGGGGAATCAGGCAGCGGAAAATCCACTATCGGCCGTTCGGTCATTCGACTGTACGATATCACAGAGGGTAAAATGACCTTTAACGAACAAGACATCTCTGGGAAGCTCTCTAGGGAAACGAATGATATGATGCGCACTAAGATGCAAATGATTTTTCAAGATCCAATGGCTAGTCTGAATCCGAGAAAAACCGTCATGGATATTATTGCCCAAGGGTTAGATATTCACGGTAAGGCTGGTTCTAAAAAGGAAAGAGAAGAGCAGGTCATTGAGATATTAGAGCGTGTGGGTTTATCTCGTGAATTCGCCAATCGCTACCCCAATCAATTTTCAGGAGGACAGCGGCAGCGGATCGGGATCGCTCGGGCATTGATCATGGATCCGGATCTCATTATTGCAGATGAAGCGATCAGTGCGTTGGACGTTTCTATTCAAGCTCAGATAGTGAACTTGATGAAGGATATCCAAAAAGAAACTAATGTGGCTTATCTGTTTATTGCGCATGATTTGTCTATGGTCCGCTACATTTCTGATCGGATCGGTGTATTGCATTTGGGGCATTTATTAGAAACGGGGACAACAGAAGAGATTTTTAACAATCCCTTACACCCTTATACCAAATCATTGATTTCAGCCATTCCGCATCCAAATCCAGTGTTGGAAAAGAAACGGACTTCTCTAACCTATGATTATGCTGCAAGTGGGTTAAACTACAGTGAAGGAAAGCTGCACATTATTGAAGGAACCCACAAAGTGTTGGGAACAGATCTGGATATTGAAAAGTGGCTGCAAAAAGACAATCAAAAAGAAGTCATTGGTGTCAGTTAAGAAAAGAATAATGACTTTATTTTAGTCAGGACAGGAGCTGGGATACTTTATCTCAGCTTTTTTTGATTAGGATGTGTCTTGAAACTATAGTTGTACACTATTTGAGTTGGTGATGAAGAATACATTTTGAACATCAAGGCAAAAACCGCCTTGATGAAGAATGTGTTTTGAACATCAAGGCAAAAACCGCCTTGATGAAGAATCCGATTTGAACATCAAGGCAAAAACCGCCTTGATGAAGAATGCATTTTGAACATCAAGGCAAAAACCGCCTTGATGAAGAATGTGTTTTGAACATCAAGGCAAAAACCGCCTTGATGAAGAATCCGATTTGAACATCAAGGCAAAAACCGCCTTGATGAAGAATGTGTTTTGAACATCACGGCAAAAACTGCCTTGATGAAGAATGCATTTTGAACATCAAGGCAAAAACCGCCTTGATGAAGAATCCGATTTGAACATCAAGGCAAAAACCACCTTGATGAAGAATGTGTTTTGAACATCAAGGCAAAAACCGCTTTGATGAAGAATCCGATTTGAACATCAAGGCAAAAACCGCTTTGATGAAGAATCCGATTTGAACATCAAGGCAAAAACCACCTTGATGAAGAATGTGTTTTGAACATCGCGAACAACCACATTATCAATGAAATATTGCTCGGGATTCAAGAAATGTAGTTTTTTGAAGCCGTTGTATCAATAAGCTGCTGTTGCTCTAAAATAGAAGGTAACTTTGATTGTCAACAAACGTTACATGATGAAAATCAAAACTATTTATCTCTTTTCAAAGTAGTTTTAAGACACACCTTAGGCTCGGTAGTAAGATGTGTCAATTTTTGTACATAACAAGATCACTAAATTATTTTTCAATCAACAAATTTGGAAAAAGAAGATGCAGTGTGTCAAAAATAATGATACACTAAACTTAAAACGAGAAATGTAAGTGCTTTTATTTTTTTCTAAGGAGGAACAAGATGAAAAGAAAAGATAAGGTACTAGCTTACGTATTGGAGAAAACCAGTCATTTAAAAGATCGGGATATTGAAATCGGTGGCGGGGTAACAGCTTTTGAAATTGCGGAGTCCTTAGACATTCTTCGCAGCAATGCATCAAAAGATCTTAACACACTAACCAGAGAAGGTAAGTTAGACAAAACGGAAACGCGACCGGTTCGTTACTATGACGCAACGATCAATCATTATCGACCGCTCGAAAAAAAGGTCAGAAGTTTTAAAGAATTTCCAAGCAAAAAAGAAAATAATTCAAAAGAATCGTCATCAGCAGCTACTGATCTATTCCATAATATGATTGGAGCAAGCGGCAGTTTGACTAGTCAGATCAGTCAGGCAAAAGCAGCTATTTTTTATCCGCCGAAAGGATTGAACACGCTGATTATAGGTCCAACTGGATCAGGGAAGACTTATTTTGCAAATGCAATGTATCAGTATGCCCAAGACAATAAATTGATTGCTAAAGATAAGACGATGGTGGTGTTGAATTGTGCCGATTATGCGCACAATCCGCAACTTTTGATGTCTCATTTGTTTGGCCATGTGAAAGGTGCCTACACCGGAGCAATCAGCAGTAGTGAAGGGTTATTGGAAAAAGCCAACCACAATATGCTGTTCTTAGATGAGATCCATCGCCTGCCGCCTGAAGGACAAGAGATGTTGTTTTACTTTATGGATACGGGTTCTTTTTCACCTATGGGAGACACGGGAGAAAAGAAAAAAGCTGATGTGCGGATTGTATGTGCCACAACAGAAGATCCAAATTCAGCTTTGTTGGCAACTTTTAACCGACGGATACCTATCGTTATTACGCTGCCGTCATTCCAAAATCGTCCAGCTGTCGAGCAGATCAATTTATTGAAATATTTAATGAGCATCGAAGCTAAACGGATCCAAAAAAGTATCCAAATAGAAGATAAAGTCATGCAAGCCATCTTGGGTAGTGTCACATATGGAAACGTTGGACAATTAAAGTCAGTGATCCAAATGGTTTGTGCCAGAGGATTTTTGGATAGTGTCAACAATCGATCAGAAATCACGTTACGCTACGACAGCATGTCCAGTATATTAGAAGACGGATATGATTCTATTGCGTTAAATCAACGATTGAGACACGAAATTGTTCATTTTTTAGAACCTTGGACTACAATTACGCCGATTGACGATATTATGGTATTTGATTCAGATACTTACGAATTGCCATTTAATTTATATGAAATTATTGGAGATAAAGTAGCCATGTTGAAGGAAAGCGCGGTTTCTGATCAAGAAATCCACCATTTTATCACGACCGATATCGATCTGCATTTAAAATCTTTTTATAAAAATACGATTTTTTCGACTAAAGAAGACGGACTGAAAGATATTGTCGATGTGGAGATCATTGAACTAACAAAAAAAATTCAGCAGATCGTAGAAGAAATATTGCAATTCAATTTTTCAAAAAAATTCTTGTACGCGATGAGTCTGCACATCAGTTCTTTCGTCAAGCGTATCCAAGAAGGAATATTCGTACACAATAATAATGTACATTTAAAAGAGTTTGTATTGAATTACCAAGAAGAACAGCGTGCTGCTCGAGCGGTCAAAACTGAGATTGAACAGTATTACAAAATCGTAGTCCCCACAGTAGAGGTCAATTATTTGACGATGCTGCTGGTTTCTTTACGAACAGAAGAACAGCAAGGCCAAGTAGGGATCGTGATTGCAGCGCATGGAGTTTCGACAGCGTCCTCCATGAAAGAAGTGGTCGCAACATTGCTGAATTCTGTTAATTTGTATGCGGTAGATATGCCATTGGAAATGAATCCTAATGAAGCTTTTCCAAAAGTAAAAGCTGCTGTTGAAGAAGCAGATAATGGGGCTGGAGTGTTGTATCTGACCGATATGGGTTCTTTGGTAACATTTGGACAAAAGATCATGAATGAAACCGGTATTCGTATTGAGACTCATGATATGGTGACAACTCCTATGCTGCTTGAAGCTGCCAGAAAAACACAGTTCTCCAATCAAGACCTGGTGTCCATGTCTCAAGAATTGAAGCGATTCAGGGGATACTCTACACAAAAAAATAGTCTTGAAATAGCTGCAGAAGAGAACTACTCTTTATCCAAACAAACAGATAAACCTCAAATTATCGTTACGATATGTGCTACTGGAGAAGGAACAGCTATTCAACTGCAGAAGATCATTGAGGATATCTTAGCGGAATATCTAGAAAGCGACATCAGTATTATCCCGATCTCTATTTTGAATTATCAAGAGCAATTAAAAGAACTGCAGAAAAATTATACTGTTATAGCTACCTGTGGTTCGATCGATCCTCAACTGCAAGTGCCTTTTATTCCGATTGATGC
The DNA here is from genome assembly GCF_045528365.1 of Desemzia sp. FAM 23988. Classification (NCBI taxonomy): domain Bacteria; kingdom Bacillati; phylum Bacillota; class Bacilli; order Lactobacillales; family Carnobacteriaceae; genus Desemzia; species Desemzia sp. FAM 23988. The sequence goes on along the minus strand of NZ_JBGQQS010000005.1, from coordinate 112,561 downwards.
TTTATTAGCGGGTAATGGAAAACACCGGCTGCATAATATCTTAGAGGGGATCGAATCAGAAGGGGAGCAAAAGATCTTGCCGCGTTTGTCTAAAGAGATATGTGTAGATTATATGAGTCAGTATGTAACCTACATCAACCCGGCAAAAATCATTACACCTGTATGGGATTTTTGTTATGTGATGGAGAAGCAGTTGGACCAAGTATTTGAAAATGCCTTTAACCTGGGCATCATGCTGCATCTATGCGGGATGTTAGAAAGAATCATCACACGTGAAGAAATCCATTCAGGAGAAGATGTAGACGAGGTGAATCCTAAATTGGCTTTATTGATCGAGGAAAATATTGCTCCTGTATTGTATGGTCTCAATCTAGAAGTTTCGAAAAATGAATTGAAATTTGTCGGAGCGATGTATCAGAATAAGTTGAAAGAAAAACAAGTATAAAAAGCCTTCATATGCATCACTTAAACGTAGTCTGGATGTTTTTTAACCGAATTGATTTAGAAAGTTTATTGAAAAGCAGAGGGAGAGACAACCTATTATGAGTATGGAAATTCGATTGGTCCGTATTGATGACCGCTTGATTCACGGACAAGTAGCCACTGTTTGGACCAAAACAACAAAAGCCAACCGTATTTTAGTCGTCAGCGACAGTGTAGCTAAAGATGAATTACGCAAAACGTTGTTGAAACAAGCTGTACCACCTGGAGTAAAAGCAAATGTGATCACCGTCAAAAAAATGGTAGACATCACGCATGATCCTAGATTTAGTGGTTTCAAAGCAATGCTGCTATTTACAAATCCTGAAGATGTCGTAAAAGTCGTGAAGAACCATGCAGACATAAAGACTATCAATATAGGCAGTATGAGTTATGCAGAAGGAAAGAAAATGATTACGAATGCCGTTGCGGTTGACCAAAATGATGTGGACGCTTTTAAATATTTACATGAAAAAGGAATTGAATTGGAAATTCGAAAAGTAGCCTCAGACAGTAAAGTAAATATGATGAAATTATTGAAAAAAGAAGGATTAGTCTAAATGAAGACTAAGGCAGGGTATAAATGTGCTGATTCGTAAATTAGAGTCAAATGAAGAGCCGCCAATGGAATTACTGCTGTCAGCGGATCCTTCAAAAGAGATTATTGAAGAATATTTGCTGAGAGGGGATTGTTATGTAGCTGAGAGGGACAATCAGATAATGGGAACCTACGTCTTAGTTGCGACAAAGCCTGATACCATAGAATTGATCAATATCGCTGTAGCAGAAAATCATTCTGGCAAAGGCTTTGGAAAACAATTGATCAAAGATTCCATTAAGCGTGCAGCAACAAAAGGATACAAAATAATGGAGGTCGGTACGGGAAATTCAAGTATTGGACAACTAGCCTTGTATCAAAAGTGCGGATTTAGAATAGACGGTGTGGATAAAGATTTTTTCCTTCAGCGTTATTCTGAAGTCATTTGGGAAAATGATATTCACTGTAGAGATATGATTCGATTATCTCTACAGTTGTAAATGAAAAATGTTTAACATCGTTGCTTGTGCTAAGCGTTTTTTTGGTGATTTTTCCCGTTTAACTTAATGATTGCACGAATCACAGTTATTTTCTTATTAGTAACCTCAAAAAAAGCTATCAATTTTCAATCATACTTCGGACTAACAAATTAAATATTCTTTTATTAGTCAAGTGACGACAAAATAAAAGCCCACTTGAAGAATAAGCCCGCTTTACTAGTCAAGTGACAACAAAATAAAAGCCCACTTGAAGAATAAGCCCGCTTTACTAGTCAAGTGACAACAAAATAAAAGCTCGCTTGAAGAATAAGCCCGCTTTATTAGTCAAGTGACGACAAAATAAAAGCTCACTTGAAGAATAAGTCCGCTTTATTAGTCAAGTGACGATAAAATAAAAGCCCACTTGAAGAATAAGCCCGCTTTATTAGTCAAGTGACGACAAAATAAAAGCCCACTTGAAGAATAAGTCCGCTTTATTAGTCAAGTGACGATAAAATAAAAGCCCACTTGAAGAATAAGCCCGCTTTACTAGTCAAGTGACGACAAAATAAAAGCCCACTCGAAGAATAAGCCTGCTTTACTAGTCAAGTGACGACAAAATAAAAGCCCACTTGAAGAATAAGCCTGCTTTACTAGTCAAGTGACGACAAAATAAAAGCCCACTCGAAGAATAAGCCTGCTTTACTAGTCAAGTGACAACAAAATAAAAGCTCACTCGATAACTAAACCTATTCATACAAAAAATCCCCTCAGCCACTGAGAAAATTTGTCAGTGGCTGAGGGGATTTTAAGAGAGTAGTGTTACTCGTGATGAAGCAACTGCTTCAAGTCTTCAGCGTCTTTTTTCATTTGTTCAGGTGAGTTGTCTTTGACAAATTCCAGTAAAGCAAAGTGTTCGGGTGACGTAGAAGGAGAGAGAATCTCAAAATAGGAAGCCCATTCTTTAGCCCCTTCTTCTAACGTATAACGCGTATGGTAATCTTGCCAATGAAAAACATGGACATTCGTCAACCAAGGTTTCAATAATGGAAGACTGGCTATACGTTGACCAAAGGATAAGCTTTCAGCTGGCTGCCAATACAACTTTACGTTTGGTTCATTGATGGCTTCCAACAGTTTAATGGCACTTTCGGGAGTATCGGTCAAGGTATTGCTGTGGTATTCAAAATTAAGTGTAATGCCAAGGTTTTGTGCCGAATGAGCATTCAGTTTAACATCACGAACGATCATATCGAATTTTGCTTCATCTGTTTCATCAGAACCAACATCGCCGGCCCAGATACGGATCATTTTAGTATTTAGTTCTTGAGCAGTTCTTAACACACCTTGAAAAGGTTCAGTAGATCCAGCTATGTAGTAAGAACCATAAGAAGACACGACTAATCCGGCTTCTTCAGTAAGACGAGCGGCTTTTTTTGCAGCCTTTAAATCTTCGTGAGGCACATGACCTTTGCCTCCCCATTCAATAGCCTCAAGCTCAGCTTCTTTTGCCAACTGAACGATCTCTTCTATAGAACGGTCACGAAATGTAACGGAACACAATCCTGTTTTCATTTAAATCCTCCTAAGCCATATGTTGGTATTTTTCTTTGGTAATTTGATAATCTAATGGCTCGTCGGCTAAGTAATGTTTCAACTCGCTTAGCATATAAGCTCCCATTCGCCCGACTTCCGTTCCTGCGCTCCCAGCAATGTGCGGAGTAAGAACCACATTTTTCATATCGTATAAAGGCGAGTCGATTACGGGCGGCTCAGGATAAGTGACATCTAAAACAGCTGTTAAATCGGTCCTTTCCTTCAAAACAGCGATCATTTGATCTTCGTTAACGATAGCACCCCGTGCGGTATTGATGAAAGTCGCATGTGGTTTCATGGATTTCAATAATTCTCCAGTGATCATTCCAGTAGTTTCAGGAAGCAAAGGAGAATGCAGGGAGACGATTTCAGACTCTTTAAACAAGTCTGTTAAAGTTACTTTAGTAACGTTCAGTTCGGCAGCTTCTTGATCAGATACAAAGGGATCATAAGCCAGTACATTTACATCAAAGGGTTTTAAATAGTCCAACACTTTTCTGCCAACTTGACTTAATGAGATCAACCCAATGTTCCGATTGTAACTGCCAAATACAAATGGAAAATCACCGAATTGATATGTTCGGTCTTGTCGAGCTTGTTCGCGCAATTCCCAACCATTTTTTAACGCAAATAAAATCTGACTCAGCGTAAATTCAGCTACCGGGATGGCATTGGCTGTATTGGCAGTAGTCACAATCAGTTCACGTTCCCAAACAGCATCGGTCAAAAGTGCTTTCATGGTTCCAGCTGCGTAAAAAATCGCTTTTAAATTAGGCGCTAATTCTAAGAAGTGGTCATCAAAAACAGGTGCTCCCCAGCCTGAAAAAATCACTTCTACTTCTTGCAGCAATTCTGGATGTTCAAAACACGATTCACTGGTTAAAGGACCATGAAGCACTTCAACACGTTCTGCTATTTCAGTTTGGACTTCTTTTGGATAAACAGCATCAAATAAACCTTCATTTAAGATATATAGAGCTTTTAGCATTTTTCTTCCTCCTCATTATACAGTAATTATTTAGTTGGAGCCAAATTGAAAAAAGTACTGAGGTGCTGCTTAAAGAAATTTGTGAAAGGGCCAATCAGAAAAGCTGATAGTACTGTTCCTTCTCGGATTCCAGTAACATTACCCAAGACAATTAAAGAAAGGATGACAGAAAAGACGATCAATCCATTGTCAAAAATCAGTTTTACATTTCCAAAAGATTTGTGAAATGCTATCGCCAAAAGATTTGTGAAATGCTATCGCTAAAGTGTTGACGATTCCTTCACTAGGATTGTAAATGGTCTGAGAAGAGAGTTGTAAAAATATCCCAAATGCTAAAACCACACAACCAATTAGAATAAAGAGGAGCTTGGCTGCATAAGGACTAGTTTGTAAAAAGCTGAAGACAGTCCCGTTTGAATCGATCGAGAGTCCTAATAGAGGACCGACAAGAAATTGCAAGTATTGTTTTTTCTGAAAGTCTTTTTTCAAGATCAGCAATTGTAGAAAGACGAAGAAAATATTCATCAGCATGGTAAATGTACCGAAACTGAAAGGAAAAATAGCGTTTAATACAAAAGGAAGACTGGTGACAGCGGTCGTTCCAAGGTTATTTTGTGTAATGATGCTGATACCTAGACCAATTATCCAGACGCTGATCAAAAATAACCCATAACGTTTGGCAGATTGCTTCAATAGATTCACCCTTTCTTTCTTTTGATGAAAAAAATCGGTATAGTATAATTAAAGCACAAAAAAAATATAGGAGCAAGGCGACTAAGGCGTACAAAGTAAGCGTGTTACATTTTCAGGCCATTAAAGTTTTAAGTGATTTCCACTAAACCAATCAGCCTAAAGAACCACAATAAAAATAGAGAAAGTATGGGATAAGAATGGAAAACAATCAATTAGCAGTCAATATGCTGGCTTATGAGGCAGCGGTAAATGAAACGACCAGCCAAGTACAATTTTTTAAAGAGATTAAAGCTGCTGGGATCACAAAAATCGAAGTGCGAAGAGAATATGTTCATGACGAGGAAGATTTGAACTCTATTCAGCTAGAAGCAGCCGAGTTGGGGATCGAACTTTTTTATGCCATTCCTGAAGTCTTGTTTGAAGACAAATTATTGCCGCTAAATCAATTAGAAGGGTACTTTAAAGAAGCTCAACTACTGGGAGCTAAACAAGTGAAATTTACTGCTGGATATGCTGCGGATGTTCCTCAAGAAGAAGCGGATGCCTTGCGTCGCTTATTGGATACTTACGGAATCGAGAATTTAACGCTGGAAAATGGTCAAGACCCAACATTTGCTAAAGCAGAGACTCTTTACAATTTCATCCAAGTGTTAAAAGGGAAAAGTTTGCCAGTGAGTGTCACATTTGATACAGGGAATTGCTTGTATGTGGATGAAGATCCACTAACAAGTTTTGCAGTATTGGAAGAGGAAATCAGCTATATTCATTTGAAAGATGTCTCTAAATTAACTCTTGCACCAACCTTGAATGGAGAAGGGGATGTACCGACGAAAGAAATTCTGTCACGAGTTCCGGTCACCGTGAATATCGCGATCGAATACCCGCTGGGGGAACATCCAACAGAAACATTGAGGGAAGAACTGGCTAAAATAAGCTAGCTATTAACGTTCTACATCAAAAATGTGGATGAAGAAATTTCTTGATGAGAGCCATAAAAAAAGAGGTTCTACAACATTTGACGTTGGTGAGTAGAAAATACACTTCTTTTTAACTCTAACTTTTAGGGGTCAGCACCAAGGCGTTCCCATGGTGTTCCATAAGCAACCCCATAGGCCGGAAGAAATTTCTTTACCAACGATAGAAGATGAAGAGCAAAAAAAGAAACACGAAAAGTTCAGTAAAAGGAACTTTTCGTGTTTTTTCTGTTATCAGATCACCGATTCTTGTGATGCAGGATATAGCTTTCTGTTAATTGTTTGTATTCAGTCATGATGGTCTGGATAATAGGATTTTTGGCAGGGTCGAGTACAATGTCATCAATCGAAGCAATCGGCAAGACATCATTGCCGGTTCCTGAGATAAAGGCACCTTCAATTACCGATAATTCGGCAGCAGGAATAGGTTGCTCCACGATCTCAATGCCTTGTTCCTGACAAATAGAGACTACTTTTGAACGAACGATACCCAACAGCACTGTTTTCGCCGGGGACGTATGCAATTTACCATCTTTAACGATAAATAAATTCGAGCGGCTGCCTTCCGTGACATTGTCGTGCTGGTCAACTAGCAATACTTCATAGGCACCCGTCTTTTCACGTTCCGCCAGCACCGTTTTTTGGTATTCTTCCCGCTGTATCTTGATATTAGGATCTTGTCTTTCCAATTTCAGCAAAGTTGTTTTCATCCCTGTGCGGTAGTACGATTCTGGAGGGTAAGGGCTCTTAGTAAAAAAAGACAGCAAGCCTACATCTTTATTTAAAATCAATTTGATGTTTTGATTGGAGACTTCATTTTTGGCTACTAATTGGTACAAACGCTCCGTCAATACGTCGTCTGACTCTGCCAAAGGAATTCCAACTGATAAAGCAGACCGTCTGAAGCGATGCAAATGGTCTTCCAGAAAAAGAGGTATCCCTTCTCGGACTCGAATGACTTCGTACACATTTTTCCCGCTTAATTGTTCAAATGGGCTGAGATCTTCTGTGGACTGCTCTTGATTATTAAGGTAATAAAGGGATTGTTCTATATATTCCATGTTTTTCATCCTTTCATACAATTGTGATGTGTATTCAGTGTAGCACTTTTTACAAGTTGAATGCATCTGAAAATAATGTTTCAACTCTAATTCTATCTGTTAGGAAATTTATATAAATTATGGTATTTTTTAGTGAGATACTGAAAGAGAGGAGTAATAGATATGTCTATATCAGAAAAAAATGGCGCAAGATTTACATAGGATTAATGATTTTTATTTACGCCGTATATGTACCGGTATCCGTTTTTGAATGGTTGGCTTCAGATGGAGGTTTTCCGTTTACAGCTGTGCTGTTAGCCGTGGCCCTTCCTTTGATGCGCAAAAATCATTTGACGCAATTGAAAAAGGAACGTAAAAAATGATGAAAAAGAACCATTCTTTAAAGCCGTAACTTTTTATTCTCCATGAAAAAGATGTTAAACTGCTTACATACACAGCTTCATCAATCATCTTATAAAAAGAGGAGAGATAGTATGCGCGCAGTAACTTGGCAAGGAAATGAAAAAATGGAAGTTAAAACCGTTCCGGATCCAACGATTCAAGAGCCGACAGATATGGTGATTCGAATCACCGCTACAGCTATATGCGGATCTGATTTGCATTTGTACCATAACGGAAAGCCGGTAATGGAAGAAGATTATGTGGTCGGACATGAGCCGATGGGAATCGTAGAAGAAGTGGGATCAGCCGTCAAAAAAGTTAAAAAAGGCGACCGAGTAGTGATTCCGTTTAACATTGGCTGTGGAGACTGTCAATTTTGTGCCCATCATATGGAAAGTCAATGTGACAATTCTAATCCGAATCCGATATTTGATCAAGGTGGATTGTTTGGATTTGGTAAAATGAACGGAAACTATCCTGGAGGGCAAGCGGAATACTTACGAGTACCTTTTGCTGATTTCACCTCCTTTGTCGTGCCTGAAAGCAATTTGCCGGATGAAAAAGTCTTGTTTTTATCTGATATTTTACCAACAGCTTATTGGAGTGTCGAGCACAGCGGCATGAAGCCAGGCGATACGGTTATTGTCCTAGGTTCGGGTCCAGTAGGATTGTTCGTGCAAAAATTTGCCAAAATGAAAGGCGCCAAACGTGTGATTGCCGTCGATAATGTAGACCATCGCTTACAACATGCTAAAAAAATGAATGGTGTAGAGATCGTTAATTTTTCTGATGTTTCTGAGGTTGGGGATCAATTGTACGAGATGACAAAAGGCGGAGCCGAAATCGTCATTGATTGTGTCGGAATGGACGGAGTGAAACCAGCGAAAGAAAAAGCCAAAGACTTTATAACATTGCAAAGCGGTTCTTATTCGCCACTGCAAACAGCGAGTGAATGTGTTAAAAAATTCGGTACCCTTATGGTCACTGGAGTATATATGACACCAGCTGCAAGTTTCCCATTCCAGAATTTCTTTACTCGAAATGTGGACATTAAAATGGGGCAGGCTCCAGTTATTCACTTGATGCCTACGATATACGACATGATCGAAAGAGGAGATTTTGACCCGACCGATATCATTACGCATACGATGCCTTTGGAAAAAGCTGCTGAAGCGTATGATTTATTTGATAAAAAAGCTGACAACAACATTAAAGTAGTGTTGAAACCGGGGATGTCTTAAAAATAATGGACCTTTTGAAAAGTACAGGCTTTTCAAGAGGTTCTCTTTTTGTTTTGCGAGCAGAAAAGAAAGGAGCAACATATGATTCAAGAAATAGGCAGAATTATGTTGTATGTCGATAATCAAGAAGAAGCTAAGAATTTTTGGACACAACAAATCGGATTTTCTGTTGTAGACGACCAAACTGAAAATGGTATCAGATGGATAGAAATCGTTCCTTCAATGGATGCACAAACCAGTTTTATATTGCATGACAAAAAAATTATTTCAAAATTAGAGCCTGAACTGACGTTGACTACGCCATCTTTGATGTTTTACACTCCAAATGTAGAAGAACTATATGAGACATTCAAACAAAAAGGCATAACAGTAGGTGAGATGGTGACCACATCGTCTGGTAAAGGATTTAATTTCGCAGATAGCGAAAACAATTACTTTGTAGTGGTGAAAAAAAATTAAGCTTAGTAATTTAATAGTTTAAACTGAGGAGTTAGTCCAAAAGTTGAGTGGGTTGAGTCGATTTTTAGGCAGCTTCTTTTTTTATTGCCCACAAATAGTTGTTATTGGCTAGTAAAAGCCATTTGGACTTTTTTTTAGTTCGAAATGGCCGCTATTCGTTTATTAAGAGCTATTTGAACTTTTTCTCAGAGTGAGATGGCTGCTATTTGCCTATTAAGAGCCATTTGGACTTTTTCTCAGAGTGAGATGGCCGCAATTCGCTTAATAAGAGCCATTTGGACTTTTTCTCAGAGTGAGATGGCTGCTATTTGTTTATTAAGAGCCATTTGGACTTTTCCTCAGCGTGAGATGGCCGCAATTCGCTTAATAAGAGCCATTTGGACTTTTTCTCAGAGTGAGATGGCTGCTATTTGCCTATTAAGAGCCATTTGGACTTTTCCTCAGCGTGAGATGGCCGCTATTTGCCTATTAAGAGCCATTTGGACTTTTTCTCAGAGTGAGATGGCTGCTATTTATTTATTAAGAGCCATTTGGACTTTTCATCAGAGTGAGATGGCCGCTATTCACTTAGTAAGATCCGTCTCCATTTTTTTATTTCTTGCAATAGCCATCACAAGACAACAAAATAGGACTATCTCATTTTTATGATAGTCCTATTTCCCAATAGAAAAGCTATTAAATTCTAGCTACACCAGTCTCAACAGCTGCTTTTTTTACAGCTTCAGTTACGACACTAGCTACTCTTTTATCCAACGCATCTGGAATAATATAATCGGGTGACAATTCAGCTGGTTCAATCAACTCAGCAATGGCAACCGAAGCCGCTATTTTCATTTCCTCATTGATGTCACTGGCTCTCACAGCTAAAGCGCCTTTGAAGATACCAGGGAAAGCCAATACATTATTCACCTGGTTTGGGAAATCGCTGCGTCCCGTACCAATAACTGCCACACCAGCTTCTTTAGCTTTATCCGGCATGATTTCAGGAGTCGGATTGGCCATCGCGAACACAATCGCATCCCGGTTCATTTTTTTGACCATTTCAGTACTTAAAATGTTGGGAGCAGAGACGCCGATAAACACGTCAGCTCTTTTTAATGCTGTTGCGAGGTCTCCTTGAACATTATCCAAATTAGTGACGTCCATCATTTTTTGCTGCTCACTGTTCAAGTCAGAAGAAGCTGATGACAGGATGCCTTTTTTATCTGCTAGGATCAAATCCTTGACTCCAAAACTGAGCAAATGTTTAGCGACAGCGATACCAGCAGATCCAGCCCCATTGACTACGACCTTGATGTCTCCAAAGGACTTGTTGACTAATTTTAAAGCATTGATCAGTCCCGCTACTACCACGATTGCCGTACCATGCTGATCATCATGGAATACAGGGATATCCAATGATTCTTTCAAACGACGCTCGATCTCAAAACATTCTGGAGCAGCGATATCTTCTAAATTGATGCCCCCAAAACTGCCGGCTATTTGCTGAATAGTCTGAACAGCGGTGTCTACATCGGTTGCTTCTATACAAATCGGAAATGCATCTACATCTGCAAACTCCTTAAATAAAACACATTTTCCCTCCATTACCGGCATAGAGGCACTTGGCCCAATGTTTCCTAGTCCCAGTACCGCTGTTCCATTGGTAATAACGCCGACTAAATTATTTCTTCGAGTCAGTTGGTAGGCTTTTTCAGGCTCTTTTTCAATCGCTAAGCAAGCTTCAGCTACTCCTGGGGTGTAGGCTAAAGCTAAATCTTCACGACTTGTGATCTTAGCCCGGCTGATCACTTCAATTTTACCGTTCCATTCGTAATGCTTTTCTAATGCTTCTTTTCTTACATCCATATCAAGGTCTCCTCAATTTTCAAATGGGAAATGAAAGTCGGTAAGTCCGGCATCGTCTCGAATCGCCAACAGTTCTTTTTGAACAGATTCATTTACCGGCAATCCTGTTTTTTCCCGTTCTTTCCAAATCAAATATTCTTTTTCTCCTGCTGTATAGATCCGTTCTGCTCCGGGTGCTTTTTCAGAGGTCCGTAATTCGCGCATAATGTCTCCAGCAGTTTTCTTAAAGCTGTCCAATCCCATAAATGCTTCAGTATCGATCGCAATAAAGAAATGTCCTAAATGGAATTTTGTTTTTTCTCCATTTTCCCCGATCCCTGACAACATACTCAAAAAGCTCCCTTGCTGCAAAGCAGCAGATAATACCTCTACAATAGTAGCATATCCGTAACCTTTATAGCCAGACAGTTCTTCTCCGATTCCGCCTAATGGAGCTAAGGCTGCTTCACCAGATTGGAGATCATTTAAAATTTGGTTGGAGTCGGTAAGGGCCGATCCATCGCGTCCAATGACGGTTCCCTCAGGAGTATCTTTGCCTTCACGTGCATACAATTCAATTTTTCCTCTTTGTATAATAGATGTTGCGCAGTCTAATGAGAAGTGGAAAGCTTCATCTGTTGGAAAACTAACCGTTAACGGGTTGGTTCCCAATTTATTTTCGACTCCAAAAGTAGGGGCGATAGAAGGACGAGCATTTGTTCCGGACATACCGATGCATCCGGCATCAGCCGCCATATCCGTATGATATCCAGCGATTCCGTAATGGGTAGAATTGCGAACCGCCACCATCCCCATGCCATATTTCTTCGCTTTTTCAATAGCCATTTTCATTGAACGATATCCAATTACTTGACCCATTCCGTCATGACCATCCACAACAACAGTAGTAGGAGTTTCACGTAAAATTTCAAAGTTTGTGACTGGATTCTGTACACCATCTTTTATCCGGTCTATGTAAATCGGTTTAAAACGATTTACACCGTGACTTTCGATTCCTTTTTTGTCTGACTGCAATAAGACATCCGCACAAATTTTGGCATCTTCTTCTGGTACTCCATAAGCAACAAAGGCTTTTTCAACAAAATCTGTCAAAAAATCCCATTCTAAGTAGTTTGACATTGTAATTCCTCCTTTAAATTTTTGTTTATGTGAATTAGCGAGCAATAAAGAATAGTAGGAAACGCTTTCATAAATACGTCTATAGTTTACCACAACATAAAATTGTCCTCAATGATTTCTTAAAAAGAATTCATTTAAGCTATATTATGTATGAGAAAGTGTTATAAGAATAGAAATGAGCACAAAAGCGAATGATTTGAAATAACTAATATAAAAATGTTCGCTAAAATGCTTTACAATTCTAACAACGGGGATTATAATGGCACTATCACATTAATAAACGAACGATTAGATAATAGCATAAAATAAAAGTTCGTTAAAACAGGAGGATTAACGTGGAAGAGAACATGCAGCATCAGGTAGTTGGCAGAAACGCGGGAAATTTAAAGGAACAGGACGACAGTTTAACTTTAAACTATGGCATTGAGGACAAACCAGATCTTGTGACCACAACTATTTTAGGTTTTCAAAATGTATTAACCGCTTTTGGAGGCTTGGTAGCTGTTCCCTTAGTCATTGCTGGGATTGCTGGATTTGGTGTAACGGATACAGCTTATATGATCAGTGCTGCATTATTGGTTTCAGGAATTGTTTCTATTATTCAATCAAAAGGTTTCGGCCCTAAACGTTTTAGAGTTGGTGCTGGAGTCCCAACAATCATGGGCACAGATTTTGGCTTTGTCGGTCCTGCTAATGCGGTCATCAATACGATGGGCGGCGGAATTGCAGGGTATTTAGGCGGAACGATGATGGGAGCTTTACTGGAGATTGGTCTTAGTTATTTCGTCAAACCGTTAATGAAATTTTTTCCTCCTGTTGTAACGGGCTCAGTCATTGCTCTGATGGGAATGACTCTTATGCCAGTTGCCTTTGAATGGGTCGGCGGTGGTGTAGGCGCTGCGAGTTATGGAGATCCGTTTAACTTGATTATCGCTACTCTTGTATTTTTGATTATTCTGGCTATCAACCATTATGGTAGCAGCCGTATCGCACCAGCAGCTGTCTTGATCGGTATCGTAGTAGGGTACATCGTTTGTATCCCGCTTGGAATGGTAGATTTCTCTCAAGTAGCTCAAGCAAAATGGTTTGCTTTCCCTCAATTGTTCAAATTTGGAATTTCATTTGACATTCGTTTTGCGATTCCATTCTTAGCTGGGTATTTAGTAACGGTTATTGAAACAGTGGGAGTTATGCAAACGATCGGTGAAGTAACACAAACAAAATTATCTGACGAGGACATTGCAAATGGCGTTCGTGCAGATGGAGTGGGTTCCTTTATTGGACCAGCTCTAGGGTCTGGACCGGTTGCTACATTTAGTCAAAATGCTGGTTTGATTCCATTGACTAGAAACGCTTCACGTACTGTAGCGATTGCTGCTGGATTTATTTTGATCTCAATGAGCTTCTTCCCTAAATTTGCAACATTGGTGTCTATTATGCCGATGCCGGTGTTAGGTGGAGCCGGAATTCTAATGTTCGGTACAGTGGCTGGAGCAGGGATCAAATCACTTTCACGCGTCAAAATGAACAACCGCAACTTATTGATCGTTTCTTCTGCCATTGGAGTGGGTCTGGGTGTTGCTTTCAGACCGGAAGTTGTGGCAGGATTACCTGGCATTCTTGGTGGATTATTTTCTTCAGGCATTTCAGCTGGAACTATCGTTGCACTAGTATTGAATATCCTTTTAAAAGAAGATTAAGTTGATTTTCTATCTAACAAGCTACTCTGCTAAAGATGAGTGGCTTGTTTTTGTATAGCTTTACTTCCATTTTTTTCTATTTGCTGGTCACTTTTCGTCAAAAAGAATTGTTCACAACATGATAAGTGGATATCTGGTATAATTATTCTAAGAAAAAATAGAAAGGAAGCTTAGATGACAAAATTACTAGGTTTTATCGTTAGCGTTTTAATTTCGATAATGTTCGGGTTTTGGCTGGCAGCGACCAATATATTAGATGGAACTCAAGTCGGACAATTATTGTATGATGTCGTCGATATGATTCCTGTTCCAAATGAATTCAGTCCAGGAATGCAGGTAGGTTTGCCTGAAGAAGAAACTAACTCAAATTCAAAGACTGAACAACAACAAGAAACAGCAATTGAAAATAGTTCTGCTGAAATTGATTACAAAATCATTGAAAATCGGATTTTTGAGTTGCTCAATGAATTAAGAACTGAAGTAGGTGTTCAACCGGTAACGAAAAACCAGCTATTAAAGTTGGCTGCAGATCAACGTGCACTCGAAACGGAAGAATTGTTTGAACACACACGTCCGGATGGCAGCGATTCATTTACTGTTTTAGAAGAAACAGGTCACGAATACCGCTATCAACTGGCAGGAGAAAACTTAGCCATGGCTACTTATTATTTAGATGAACTCGGTATGGCTGATGTTATTTTTGACGGTTGGAAGAACAGTGAAGGGCATTACGAAAATATGGTCAAACCTGAATTTGAAGAAGTAGGCATAGGCATTCATTATGATGGGGAAGTCCTCTACGCTACTCAAATTTTTGGAACACCAAGATAAAAAAATGTGGCAATGAGAAAGATAATGACTCCAAAAATTAGAGTAAAATCTAATTTTTGGAGTCATTTTTTATGAGAAAGTATTAGGGTGACACTTTATTCCTCAAGTGAGCCCAAAACTATTGTTCGCTTGATGCGTAAAGTGGCTTTACTCATCAAGTGAGCCTGAAAATATTGTTCACTTAATGAGAAAACACGTTTTATTCGTCAACTGAACTTATTTTAAATTTCCACTTGAATAATAAAATCCAATTCATTTAAAGATTCAAACCTTTTTTTGCGAATAGTATAGAGTAATGACTATTTTGTGAGAGGAGCTTTTTTATGATTATCAAGAAACGATCCAAGCCATTGACACTTAGAGTTTTAGAATCTTTGAATTGCCGAACCGACCTCAAAGTTTTAGAAAAAAAAGAGTATTCCAACCATACTAAGGGTTTCGAAGGTGAAACAGATTTTGACATCTATCCAGAAATCCTGCCAGCTGATAATCTCGTGATAAACGATTTATTGCTTAAGGAAAATGGACAAATGTTTCAAATTGATTGTCTTATTTTAAAGGAAAATACGATTTTTCTTTATGAAATAAAAAATTATTCTGGCAGTTATGATTACAAAAACGGGGCTCTTCATGGGCAGTCGGATTTCATCATCTCGGATCCTCTAACTCAAGTCCATCGTAGTCAGCCACTTCTTCATAATTTAGTCCGTAAACTTGGCTTTCAAATGGAAATAAAATCGAAAGTCGTCTTTATCAATCCAGACTTTTATTTATATGAACTTCCTAGGGATAAACCATTTATATTCGCAAACCAATTACCCCGCCACTTTGAGCAGATGGCAAAAATAACTTCAGTGACAAACGTGGCTCAGAGTCAGCTTGCTAATCAGTTGTGCGCATTGCATATAGATAACTATCGACCGCTTGATTTGCCACAATATGATTTTTCCGTGTTAAAGAAAGGAATTATCTGTCCGCGCTGTTTTTCATTTGATCATATAAACACGCGTCAAAATCGCATCTGTTCTGCTTGCGGGTATAAAGAAACGGCCTCAGATGCTATCATACGTTCGGCAGACGAATGTCATCTGCTTTATCCGGGATTGAACGTCACGAAACGACTCATTACTCTTTGGTGTGGAGAAGAATATGATGAACAGCGTGTTCAACGGGTATTGGCGAGACATTCTCATACACATGGGCACTACAAAAGTACTTTTTACGAACTCCATTCCCCTTTATTCATCAAGTGAGTCTAAAATAATCGCTCACTCGATGAGAAAACCCGCTTTATTCATCAAGTGAACTCAAAATAACCGCTCACTCGATGAGAAAACCCGCTTTATTCATCAAGTGAACTCAAAATAACCGCTCACTCGATGAGAAAACCCGCTTTACTCATCAAGTGAACTCAAAATAACCACTCACTCGATGAGAAACACAACCCACACACATCACTTTAGACACTACTTAACTCAGCCAATCAGCTGCAAAAAAAGGTGTCAGCGAAAAATAGCTGGCACCTTTTTTTATACTACAGAATCCAAAACGCCCTTTAGCGACTCTCTGAATTTATCCCGGTCTTCATTAGTAAAGGGTTTCGGTCCTTTAGTCCGTTTGCCGCTTTTTCGCACCATGGCGCTCATGTAGCGAGATTGCAACAGCTGATCGATATTGTCAGCAGTATAACGGAAACCAGTGTGGTGTAAAACTAAACAGCCTTTTGCTAAACACAATGAAGCTAGACCATAGTCTTGAGTGATCAATAGATCCTCTTTTTTTACCAGCTGCATAATTCGGTAGTCAGCTGCTTCTGCTCCGGTATCGACATAAACTGTCTGAACTCCTGGTGGATACTCAGTGGTAGAATAATGTGCAATACTGGTTACTAAGGTGACTGGAAGACCGCGTTTTAATCCCTCTTCGATCACAATATTTTTCACTGGACTTGCATCCGCATCAATATAAACGTGCATCCTTAGCACACAACCTTTCTATGCCGATAAAACCAATAATTTCAGTATACAAGAAAGCATTCCATTTACCAATTCAAATATAAATAGAAGACCCACTAAATAAAATGTAGTAATCCAAAAATGTGACAAAGTATTCACATTATTTTCCTTAATATACGCTGTTTTTTTCCGATATGGGTTACAGCGATAAAAATAGGGAGGGCTTCATAAAAGAGGAGGGAAGAAAAGGTATCGGTGAGGCAAAGAAATGTACATAAGAAAAGTGAGGGAATAGAACTAATGGAAACTACAAACAATATAAATGAAACAAACTTAGATAATCTAAAAAAACGATCTCGGAGCTTAAAAGGTAAATTTAATGCGAAAACGATCAAAGGAAAATTGTTAATGAATTTTGGTGTCATCATTTTATTGGTCTTGATCAGCAGTGGATTCAACTTATTCAGTGTTACGAATCAAAATAACGCTGTGAAAAAAGTATTAGAAGAAGATATGGCATTATTGATTTTAGATGAAGGCATTGCAAATAATATGGCTGAACGCATGAATTTACTACAAGCCTATGTGATTTCAGATGACACACAGTATTTAGAGAAGTTCAATGACAGAATCGATGCGAGTATTGCTTTAGAGAATGAATTTTTAACTAAATCCAGTTCACCTGAAGCTGAAGAGTTAGTTGACCAAAAGACTAAATGGGGAGCATTTACAGATGAGGTCATTTCAGCAATGGAGAGAGAGGACACTGCCTATGCTGAAATGACGATGTTGACCGAAGTTATTCCTCGAGGAGATGCATTGATTCAGTCCTTTAACGAACTATCAGCTCATCGAGAAGAAGAAATTCAAGAAATAGCTCAAGAAGTTAATCAGTCCGGTGCTTGGATGGTAACTAACTTAGTGATTATTTCAGTACTTACAGTAATTATCGGAACTGCAATTGCTTTGATCGTTGCTAATAATATGACTAAACCAATCAAACAATTAAAAGAACGCATGCAAATTATGGCAGCCGGAGATTTAAGTTCTGAACCGCTTGTGGTTACTTCTCAAGATGAAATCGGAGAATTGATGACAGCAGCTAATGAAATGAGCAGCCAAACGGCAGAAGTGTTAAAAGAAGCCAGTGCGATTTCGGCTACTACTTCCAGCCATAGTGAAGAATTGACGCAAGCTACTTTGGAAGTGAAAAGCGGTGCTGAACAAATTGCAACAACAATGCAGGAAATGGCATCTGGATCAGAAACTCAAGCAGAGACAGCTTCTGAACTAGCCGTTATGATGGATTCATTTGTGAAGATTATTGAAGATGCTAACGAAACCAGCAGTGAAGCTAAGACAAAATCAGCTCATATCTTGGAAATGTCTGAAAACGGACAAGTTCTCATGAACACTTCAACAGAACAAATGACTAAAATTGACAATGTAGTCAGTCAAGCCGTTGAAAAAATGTTTGGATTGAACACTCAAACCAATGAAATTTCTAAATTGGTAGAAGTTATCAAAGATGTAGCAGATCAAACGAACTTGTTAGCGTTGAAC
The DNA here is from genome assembly GCF_045528365.1 of Desemzia sp. FAM 23988. NCBI lineage: Bacteria > Bacillati > Bacillota > Bacilli > Lactobacillales > Carnobacteriaceae > Desemzia > Desemzia sp. FAM 23988. The sequence continues at coordinate 94,655 of NZ_JBGQQS010000005.1, read as the reverse complement.
GCAGCTATTGAAGCAGCGCGTGCAGGGGAACACGGTAAAGGTTTTGCTGTAGTAGCAGATGAAGTGCGTAAATTAGCGGAACAAACCTCTAACTCAGTGAAAGACATTACCAACTTTGTCCAAACGATTCAAAATGAATCTTTCGATGTAATGGACTCTTTAAGCAGCGGATACAGAGAAGTAACCGAGGGCTCAGCACAAATCAAACAAACAGGAATGACGTTGAGTTCAATCAATGCTGAAATCTCACATATTACAAGCGGCGTAAATAAAATTACGGCTAATTTACAAGATATTTTGGCTTACAGTAAAGAAATGGATGTTTCTATCGGAGATATTGCTTCTGTTTCCGAAGAATCTGCTGCAGGAGTCGAAGAAACGTCAGCAGCTTCACAAGAAATTTCTGGTTCAATGGATGAAGTATCTGCGAGTGCTGCCCAAGTTTCAGAATTAGCTGAAGAATTGAATAGTTTGGTACAGCACTTTACATTAACAGCAGAATAAAAAGATCTATTCGACTGTTGAATAGGTTAGACGCGACAGTTTATGGGTTTGATTTAAAAGGAGATTTTTACATGCACTGACTTTATAGTTGAAGGGGAATAAATGATGGCTGACAGATTTTTGGATACGGTAAAGCGAATGTGGGAAAAAATAAAGACCATTCAATGGAAAAAAGCGGTACATACAAAGGGAGAACGGAAAAAAAGTATTAAATATCCCGTTATCTTTTTGGTTGTATTACTGGTGATCGTACCAGTTATTGCAGCTTTGACATTGTCTTTGAACAGTTCAAATAAATTACTGGCTGATCGCATTGAAGCCAGCGAAAAAGATATGACTTCTATTTTAGCGAATCAATTAGAAGCAACCGCTAAATCAATGGAAGTCAGTTTGGATTTATTGGCTAAAGAAGAAGTTTTTTGGCAAATAGCTGAGGACGAATCGGTACGTTCAGATATTTGGAATAATTTAAGCATGATCCAAACAACAAACAGCAACATTGGGAATGCATTGTATGCTCCTGTAGAAAAAGAAATCATTGCCACTACAACGGGAGTATACGAAAATTACGATCCTACCACACGAGAATGGTATACCGGCGCATTAGACGCTAAAGGGAAAGTTTACTGGAGCGCACCGTATACCAATACGGCCACTGCAGAACAAATCGTTACAGGTTCTAAAGCCATTTATCAAGGCGGATCTTTAATGGGTGTATTGGCTTTTGATCTAGTATTGACTGAATTCAATGATGCAATCTCTAATTTGAATATTGGAAATACCGGTTACTTTTTTGTAGCAGACACTGCCGGGAAAGTGCTGATGTCTCAAAAAGCTTCGGAAGTAGATGCTTCCATTGTGAGCAGTCCTCTGTTTACTACTGCTTATGAAGAAAGAGGATTTGTCACTAACGAACGCAACGAGGACATTGACGCTTATTACCAAAAATTGCCTACCTTAGGCCTCACCGTTTATTCTATTGCGGAAGAAGAGGAAATGGCTCCTGAAACAAGCGCAAGTATAAAATTGTTATGGGTGTTGATCCTGATTGGAATAGTCATTGCTATCCTATTGGCTTTATTGGTCGCAAAATACTTGACACGTATCACATCCCTATTTGCTCAAGCCTTTGACAAATTAAAAAATGGGGATTTAGCTGCTCGCTTAACCGAAGATGATTTGGCATTTACATTTGAAAGCAAGCTGCTTAAATGGAAGAAAGAGATCAAAGCTACAAAAATAAGCGAAGACAGCAATGAATTTGGGCAAATTGCGTATCATTTTAACGAAATGGCTGCTCGATTCAATCAAACTGTTGGGCAAATTCAGCATGACAGCATTCTGTTGACGGATATGACGGAAACGATGCAAGAGATCTCTAAACAAACGTCCTCAGCTACAGAAGAAGTCTCAGAGACAATCACGGGCATTGCTGAAGCAACTGTATTACAAACACAAGATACAGCTACTACGGCCGAGAAAATGGATGAATTAGTGAATGTATTCAATCAAATTGAAGTCAGCTTAGGAAAAATGCAACTTCATATCAATGATACTTCTGATGCTAATATGAACAGCAGTGAAAAGCTGTTCTATGTGTATGAAAATTGGCAAGGAACTATTGCGATGATGATGAACTTAAAAGAAAACATTGATAGTGTCAATGTTGAAATCCAAAATGTGGATAAAATTGTTCAGGCCATTCGCGACATCTCTAAACAAACGAATTTGTTAGCTTTAAATGCAGCTATAGAAGCGGCTCGAGCAGGAGAAGCTGGAAAAGGATTTGCGGTCGTTGCGGATGAGGTTCGGAAGTTAGCTGAAAAAAGTTCTTCTTCTACTAAAGAAATCAGTCAAATTATTGGAACTATCCAGCGTAAATCTAAAAACATGGTGGACAAAGTACAAGAAACCAATGAGGGAAGCGAAAAGCAAACGGCCTTTATCGATCAAGCTATTGACGCAGCCAATACGGTTACGGATGAAATGGATCTATTGCTGCAAGATATCAACAGTGTGTCGGAATTAAATGAATCCATTATAGCTAAAAAAGATGAAGTAGTGCTTTCTATTGAGAATATTGCAGCTTCAGCTGAAGAAAATTCTGCTGGAACCGAAGAAGTTTCCGCAAATGCTGAAGAAATATTAGCTACAATGGAAGAATTTAGTGCCCACATTACAGATTTGGAAAAGGTAGCCGGAGAATTAAACGAAGTAGCCAACCAGTTCAAATTGCAAGATGACGATCAAGATACAGCAAGTAAAGACAGTGAAACTCTGGGAGAATCAACGGAACTTTCATTAGAAGGAATATAAAGAATGAGCCAGCCAGCCGACCTTTCGCAGTCAAGAAGTGAAAGGTCGGTTGACATAGCCGTTTAAGAGAGCAGGTGAAGCTATGGAAAAGCACATTATTTTCATGTGCAATCATCAAAAAATTGCTATAAATATTGATGCTACTGAACGAATTTTGTTGTTGGAAGATATAACATTGATTCCAGATACATCAAGCTACATTAAAGGAGTCATTGATTATAATGAAGAAGTTCTTCCTATTGTAGACATGAACGAACGATTATTTAATGAAACATACCAACGAACAGAACAAACCAAAGTGATTGTAGCTTTTTGGAAAAAACAAAAAATCGGTTTGATCGTAGATGATGTGATTTCTGTTCGAGATTTCAACGATCAGCAACTCCAGTCTTCGAATGAAACTAAAACAGATGGACAGAAAAAGAAAAGCATCCACGCCATTATTAGAACAGAAGACACGATCATTACAGTCATAGAAGTGAACAACTTATTTTCAAATGAGGGAGAAGATGAATTGTTATCGATTATAGAAACATTTGCGAAAGAGAAAGCAGAATGAATCTAATGATGGAAAACGAGTCCTCTTCTGCATGTAAAGAAGTGGTGAACAATGAATGTCAGAAGAAATAAAAGTAAGAATATCAGACTATAAATTGGCAACTTATCCAGATACGTTGATCACTATTGCATTGGGTTCATGTGTAGGCATCGCGATTTATGATCCCATTACTAAAGTCGGCGGTTTGAGTCACGTCATGCTGCCGGATAGTACCATGTTTAAACCGCCTTATAAAGTAGAAAAATTTGCTGATTTGGCTCTTCCGCAAATGGTGGAAGAAATTAGAAAGCAAACAAAGCACCATCAGCTGGTAGCAAAAATAGCAGGTGGAGCCAACATGTTTCAGTTTGCCAGCCAAGGAGAAGGCGAATCGATCGGTGAGAGAAATATCAAGGCTGTCATAGCCAGTCTGAATGAGCTGAAAATTCCATTACTGGGACAAAATACAGGCGGTAATATAGGAAGAACGATGATAGTGGATCTAGGTAAGTTCGAAGTGAAGGTACGAAATGCGAATCGCGATATTAGTATTTTATGAAAGGTAAAGGAATGAAGAAATGAGTATTAAAGTGTTTATAGTCGATGATTCGCCATTTATGCGAAAAATATTTTCGGATATTCTCTCTGATACTGCGGGATTAGAAGTCATTGGTACTTCTAGAAGTGGAAGAGATACTATCCGCAGATTAGATACCCTTAAGCCGGACATCATTTTAATGGATGTGAACATGCCGGGACTTAGTGGGTTTGAAGCTTTAAAACTCATCAAGGAAAAGACATCGATTCGAATCATCATGATGAGCTCTCAAGGTGGAGAAGACGTTACTATAAAAGCCTTGGAAAGTGGTGCGGAAGATTTTATCGGTAAACCGCAAGATTTAAAGAACACTTCCACTGAATTTAAAAAAGAATTGGAGTACCGTATTAAATCATTGTTTAAAAATGAATGGGTGCGAAAAGAGAAACCGCTGAAAAAAAATCCGCCAGTAAGGAAAAGAATTTCAGAAAAAACGGTTTTTTCAAATCAAGACCTCCCCAAAAAAGTAGAAGCTATTACAATCGGTGCTTCAACAGGAGGCCCAAGAGCATTGATGCAGCTGATCCCGCTTTTTCCGGCGGATCTATCAATACCTGTTCTTGTGGTGCAGCATATGCCGGCAGGTTTCACGGCGTCATTCGCTAATCGCCTCAATGCTGAATCAAATGTGACCGTTGTAGAAGCTGTAGATGGTTTACCTGTGGAAAAAGGGGTCGTGTACATTGCACCTGGAAACTACCATATGATAGTTGAAAATAAAACGATCCGTTTATTGTCTACACCTAAAATGCATGGCGTTCGTCCGGCGGTGGATATTTTATTTGAATCCGTAGCGAAAGAATATGGTTCTAAAGTACTAGGCGTAATCCTTACAGGAATGGGATACGATGGAACTCAAGGGCTGTATGACATCAAAGCTGCAGGCGGCTATTCCCTTGCACAAGATGAAGAAACTTCTGTTGTTTACGGAATGCCCAAGAATGCTGTCGAAAATGGTGTAGTGGATCAATGTATTGGATTAAAAGAGATCTCTGAGATTCTAAATCAAATGATAAAGGTGAGCTAATGGAACTAAACTATGAATTCTTTTATCAATGGACAACTAAAAATCTGAAATTGAATTTAGATGGATACAAAGAAACACAATTGCAGCGACGGATCGCTACCAGTATGAAAAATGCCGGGGCTGAAACCTTAGAAGAATATGCAGATGTCATCAACAAAAATCCTGAAGCAAAACAAAAATTTTTAGACTATATCACGATCAACGTAACAGACTTTTTTCGCAACAAAGATATTTTTGAGGAGTTTGAAGAGCAGCTGATCAATGAATTGCTTCCAAAATTTCCTTCGTTGAAAATATGGAGTGCAGCTTGTTCAACAGGTGCTGAAGCGTATTCTATCGCAATGATTTTAGCGAAACATCACGTTAAATTACAGAATAAAATTTTGGCTACAGATATTGATGAAACGATTTTACAAAAAGCACGTGTTGGAGTTTACAACGAGTATGAATTGAAAAATCTGGAATACAATTTGCGGGACAAATACTTTCAGGAAAAAGTGGGAAAGTATGCCGTTAACAGTTCCATCAAACATACCGTTGAATTCAAGCGACATGACTTGATATCGGATGATTATCCTAAAAACTATCATGTCATCGTATGCCGGAATGTTATGATCTACTTCAAAAATGAAGTGAAAAACGATATTTATCGTAAAATAAGCGAGTCATTGGTACCCGGAGGACTCTACTTTGCAGGAGCTACCGAAACTATCTACAATCCTTCACAATATAACCTGACAAAAGTAACATCATTTATCTATCAAAAAAAACAGGATGCGTAGAGGCCTTGGGAGCAATGAAGCAAAAATAGGAAATTTTGATTGGGGTATTTTTTACCCCAAACAAAATTTATCTTTTTTGCAAAATTGCTAGGCCTCGCAGCTCAACTAAACCAGGATGCGTAGGTTGCTTGATAGACACGACAAGAACATAGGAAATTCAAATGAGGATGCTCTTTATCCTCAATTGAATTTATCTTTTTCTCGAGTGTCTAGCGACCGCAGCTCAACTAGAACTAGGATGCGTAGGTCGCTTGCTCAAGCTCGAAAGACACATCTAGTAACAGAACAAATATATTATACGAGGAGGGGATTCAATGGATGACAATAGTAAATACCTTGAATTGTTTTTCGAAGAATCGGATGCACATATCCAAAGTTTGAATGATTGTGTGTTGGAATTAGAAAATGATCCAGATAATCAAGATATTATGAATGAGATGTTCCGTTCCGCTCATACATTAAAAGGAATGGCTGGCACAATGGGATATGACTCATTAGCTAAACTGACACATAAAATGGAAAACGTATTTGATTTATTAAAGAAAGAAACGATCAAAGCAGATTCTCAATCCATTGGACTTATTTTTGACTGTTTGGATTCTATATCCGCCATTGTGGAAGATTTACGAGAAGGCGGCGAAGGAGATTTAGACGTAGCTGAACTAGTGGGACGTCTGAACGCAGTTTCTGAAGGAGGATCAGTTGCTTCAACTACTGACCAACCAGCTGCAAAAAAAGATGATAACTTCAATTCTCAACTGCATTTTATCGATGAATCCGATGTCTCAGTCATTGAAAGTGCGGCTGCAGATGGCTACCAAGCCTTTGTAGTAACGGTTAAAATCGAAGAAACCAGTGGGATGAAAAATGCCCGCGTATTTCTCGTGATGAGCAAATTAGACCAACAAGGGGAAGTACTCTATTCTGAACCAGATCCAGAAACACTAGAAAAAGAAGATTTTGGTTCTATTTTCAAAGTAGTGCTGTTGACACAAGCAAATGCTGAAACAGTCAAAGAAGCTGCGCTGAACAACAGTGAAATTGAAGATGTCTTAGTCAAACACTTTGAAAAAAGTGATATCATTTCAAATGAAATTCAAGTTCAAGAAGAACGAGTTGAAGTTGAAACAGTAGAAGAAGTGAAGGAAACTAAAAAAGAAACCAAGAAAAAAAGTACAGCAAAAGCTGTTCATGCCAATCATACCGTTCGTGTAGACATCACTAAACTGGACGATTTTTTGAATGCCGTGTCAGAATTGTTGATTTACCGAACTCGTTTGGAGAGCATCAGTCAAGATAACCACATCAAAGAAATGGATGAACCGTTAGAGCAATTTGCTCGAATCACGACTGAATTGCAGGATCTAGTATTAAAAATCCGTCTGCAGCCCGTCAGCACGGTGATGACGAATTTCCCTAGGATGATTCGTGATTTAGGAAATGATTTAGGCAAAAAATTCAATTTAGTGATTGATGGCGGAGAAACGGAGCTGGATCGGACAGTTGTTTCCGAGTTAGGCGAACCGTTGATCCATTTGATCCGAAACGCTGCCGACCATGGAGTAGAAATGCCGGACAGACGTCAAGAACTTGGAAAAGATTCTGCTGGATTGATCCAAATTGCGGCTTATCAAGAAGGAAATCGTGTCGTATTGACGGTGCGAGATGACGGAAAAGGACTAGATCCTCAAGCTATCAAAGAAAGTGCTGAACGTAAAGGCATATCTACTGCAGGACTTACCGATATCGAATTGCAGCATTTGATTTTCCATCCAGGTTTTTCAACGGCTAAAACAGTTACCGGAATTTCTGGTAGAGGAGTCGGAATGGATGTAGTGCAACAAAAAATCCATTCTTTAGGCGGAAACATAGAAATCATTAGTGCGATCAATCAAGGAACGACATTTAAAATCAATTTGCCATTGACCTTATCAATCATCGATTCATTATTGATTAAAGTTGGAGAAAGTACATTTGCGATTCCTCAAGGGATTATTGAAAAAGTAGTGAGTCCAGATCCAGGCGAGATCATCCAAACGTATCAACAAGAAGTTTATACTAAAGGAGGAGCCACTCCAGTCATCCGTTTAACGAATGTATTGAATGTTCAAGAAGTTGACACACCGGAACCCTATTTGATTATAGTCAAATTAGGAGAGAATCGTTTTGCTTTGATGATCGATGATGTTATCAAGCAACAAGAAATCGTGATCAAAGATCTAGGGAAAGAATTGGCCAACGTGACCAGCTATTCAGGAGCTACTATTCTAGGAAATGGCGAAATCGTGTTGATTCTAGATGTAACAGCCATCACCAATGAAAGTCAAGGTGTTCAAAATGCCATCCGAGTTTAATAGTGTACAGCTAGATGCGTTAAAAGAAGTGATCAACATTGGGGGCGGGAATGCGGCCACAAGTTTGTCTCAGCTGATCAATAAGCCGGTTCAAATGACAGTGCCGGTAATTGAAGTATTGGCTTACGATGATTTGTATCAACAAGTCATGTCAGAAGAAACGATCGTTGATGCAGTGATGACGAGAATGATCGGACAAGCAGAAGGCGTCTTCTTGCTGGTGGGGCTGGAAGAGGATATGAATCACGTAGCTTCTATCATGTTGCCAGATGATGCAGCAGCTAGTCCTGAGATGATCAACTCGGCCTTAAAAGAGCTGGCCAACATTTTAGTCAATTCATTTTTAAATTCTGTAACAAAACTGTTGGATATTAACTTATTGACATCCATTCCTTTATTGACACAAGACATGTTTGGCGCCATAGTAAGTAGTGTCTATATGGAAAGCGGACAATACGATGACACGATATTAATTTTAAAAAATGAATTTTATTATATGGGCGAACGAATGGAAGCAGCTTTGTATTTCGTTCCAAAACCCGGTGTATTAGAGAAATTATTTAGTTTATTAGGAGTTTGAAAGGGGAAATAAAAAATGACAAAACGAGTACTGATTGTAGACGACGCGGCATTTATGCGCATGAAATTGAAAGATATCTTGGAGAAAAATGGTTACACTGTGGTAGCGGAGGCTGAAAACGGAGCCGATGCAATCGAAAAATACAAAGCTGAAAATCCGGATATCGTTACAATGGACATCACTATGCCGGAAATGGACGGAGTAGACGCATTAAAAGGCATCAAAGCCTTTGACGCCAATGCTAAAGTTGTGATGTGCAGTGCGATGGGGCAGCAATCAATGGTTATGGACGCTATCCGTGCCGGAGCCTTGGACTTTATTGTTAAACCATTTGATACAGGACGTGTGATTCAAGCGTTAGACAAAGTCACTCAATAATTGGAGTTGAACAAGAATGCAAATTGTGATGTTTACGATAAAAGAGAAATACTATGCCATTGAATCCAAAAATGTGGAAGAAATTACGCAACAGTTAACTTGGACTCCTGTACCTACTGCACCAGAATGGGTACAAGGACTGATTAATCTGCGAGGCGAAGTCCTAACTTTGATCAATTTTCAACAATTGCTGTATCCCGATCTCACAGGAGAAGATTTGTGCTACAATAGGACCATCATTTTATCGACTGAAAAAGGGAAAATCGCTTTAATGGTTGATAGTGTGGAAGAAGTAACCAATATAGATACCGCTGATATTGAACTTGCAGACAACAGCTCTCAAGGAAAAGTTTCAGGAGTGGTTTCTATTAAAGATAAGATCGTTAGTGTTCTTAACTTGGATACTTTATTACCTAAAAGTGAGGGAGAATAGTGAAACAAGTCTTATCACAGCAAGAAATAGACTCCTTATTGGCAGCCGTACAAAGTGGGGAAATCGATTCAGAAGAACTCGAAGAAGCTGAGAAGCCAAAAATAAAAGCCTATGATTTCAAGCGACCAGTTCGCCTTTCGAAAGAATACATAAGCACTTTGACCATGATTTTTGAGGAATTTGCTAAGATCGTGGGAAATCAATTGACTACTCAAGTACGCAGTAATGTTTCTCTTCAATTGGCTTCTATCGAGCAAGTCAGTTTTGAAGAGTTTATCCATTCTGTGCCTCGTTTTACTTGGATGAACGTGTTCCACTCGAATCCTTTAGAAGGGGTACAAGTGGTAGAACTGAATCCGCAAGTAACGTTGCAGATGATCGAATTGTTGTGCGGCAGTTCAGAAATTATTGAAAGCAAAGACTTCTTAGAAAAAGAAAGCTTTACAGAAATCGAATTAGCTATTTTAGAAGAAGTTTCTCTAAGTTTTAAAAAAGCGTTTAAAACGTCATGGGCAGGTATCATAGAATTGGATACTGAACTAGAAGCGATGGAAACAAATCCGCAATTGCTGCAAAGTATGTCGCCAAATGAACCAGTTGTATTGACCACGTTTACAGTAACCCTGTTGGGAAATCAGTCATTTATGAACTTGTGCATACCGTATGTTTTCTTTGAAAAAATCTTGGACAAATTAAGTTTCCGAAATTGGTTCCATACTGAAAAAGGAAATAGCGATCTGGACAATGAAAAGTTGGAAAACAACTTACAAGCGGTCCAAGTCAATACGGAAGTAATGCTTGGAAAAACACAAATGACGTTAGACAACTTTTTGCAATTGGAAGTGGGAGACATTATTCAATTAGATGGAAAAACTTCTCAACCGCTGGTAATGTCTGTTGAGAATTTACCTTCTTATCTGGTGAAACCTGGATTGCATGGCAAAAACTTGGCAGTTGAAGTACTAGAAAATATTGGAGGAGAAACAAGCTAATGAGTGAAGCATTATCCCAAGAAGAAATCGATATGTTGCTAAATGGAAACAGCTCAGCTTCAGCAGAGGAGCCAGTTGAATCGTTGACTAAAGATCAACTGGACATCATTGGTGAAGTCGGAAATATCTCTATGTCGCAAGCGGCAACTACCTTATCGACAAATTTAAATCATCAAGTTAAGATCACGACGCCACGTGTTTCGACAACGACTTTTAAACAGATCATTGAGGAGTCTGCTACTCCAAAAGTAGCAACTACGGTTGAGTTTAAAGAAGGCTTAGTAGGAACGAATTTATTGATGATCGATGTGAACGATTCTGCTGTGATCGCCGACTTGATGATGGGCGGAAGCGGAGATGTTCAATCGGAAGAATTAACCGAGTTGGAATTGAGCGCCGTTAAAGAAGCCATGAATCAAATGATCGGATCAGCTTCTACAGCCATGGCAACTATGTTAGGACGGGCCATCGATATTTTACCGCCAAATGTCATCGTCCTGAATGAAGACAATTTGGATGCTCATGAAGAATTGATCAATAATACAGGAGTAGTATGTAAAATTGCGTTTGATTTAGACGTAGAAGGTATCTTACATAGTGAGATCATGCAAGTCTTTACTTTGGATACAGTGAAGTTGATTGAAAGTCTCGTGATGAATGATACAGCTGAAGTGCTTCAAGATCGGCCTCAGCCTCAAGCGGCAAAAGTGGAACAAGCTCCAGTTGTGGAATCACAACCTGCACAACCAACTGAAAAAGTATCTGTATCTAAACCCCAATTTCCTGAATTAAGCGCCAAAGATTCAGAAAAAGCGACGAACAACTTGGACTTGATCATGGATGTTCCCCTTGATTTCAGCGTCGTACTAGGCGAAAGCCGCAAAACGATCAAAGACATCTTGTCACTAGGAACAGGTTCAGTGGTCGAATTAAACAAAATGACTGACGAGCCATTGGAAATTTATGTCAATGGCAAATTGATCGCTGAAGGCGAAGTAGTCGTCATCAACGAAAGCTTCGGAATTCGAATTACGAATATCTTGAGTAAAGAACAACGTGTGAAGCACTTAAACTAGCGAGCGACTAACCAAAGCTCGCTACAGAACTTTCTAACAATATTAGATGATGAAGAACCCTAAAAATAAGTCTTGATGAGAAGTAGCGATACTTTTTATCAAGGCTTATTTTATTTGATGATCCATTTTGTCAGCAGAACTAACAAAAACAACTTTTAACTGACTTGTGAAGTGCGAAATTGAAGCGACAAGTCAGGTTAAACATCTATACCTGACTTGTAGGGAGAAAAATTACCCTCACAAGTCAGGAAACTAACTTTTATCTTACTTGTGAGGTCTAAAATAGGAGTGATAAGTCAGATAAAGAATTACTATTGATGTGAAGTACTTTGAGGAACGCTGATAGATTGAATAGAAAGAGACTAAATTACCATTCTAGCTTTTTGCAATTAGTACAATGAGTAGTCGTAAAGTAAAGGAAACTCAACCCTTGAAACTCACCTTGTTGATTGTCTTTTACCTCGTTTGTCAATGTGTCACAAAAGATTTCATTTATAAATTTCAGTAAATGGGTTAATATTTAAAGGAACTGTCCGATATAACTTTTGAAAGTCATAAAAGACACGAATCAACTGGATAATAACCTAACGGATAAATAGAAAGGAGCTGGAGACATGAAAATCAATAATGGTTACAACCAATATGTGAATAATAATCTCCGCTACAATAAAGAAAACACTCAAAATAAAAAAATTCAAGATCAATCGCAAACGGTAAATGAAGATGCTGTAAAAGTAGACATCTCTGATGCTGCTAAACAAGTTGCAGAAGCAAACAACAATGTTGTGTTTAGTGAAAAAGTTCAAGCGATCAAACAAGCTGTTTTAAATGGTACCTATGAAGTATCACCAGAAAAGATCGCGGATAACATGACTGCTGAGATAGGTCAACAACGAAAAGGTATTGAAGAATGAGCCAACAAAAGAGTATTTTCAACTTGCTGACAGAATTTGTAGATTTGTTGAAAAGTGAAAAAGAGGCTTTGATTCATAACGATGCTGAAAAAGTAGTCGAAATCGTCACTCAAAAGCAAACGTTTCTAGAAATCTTAGAAACGTTGACGCCAGCTTCATTCGACGACGCGTCACTAAAAGCGCCTTTAGCTGAAATTAAACAATTGCAAGAAACCAACTTGATGCTGACAAAAACAGCCTTACAATTCCAAGAAACGGTATTGAAAGCCATCACGAAAACAGTGAAAAATTCAGGCAATACGTATTCAAAAAAAGGCTATTACAAAGGCAATGAACAAGCAACTTTAATCAATCAATCCCTATAGAAAAACAAGAGGTGGAAAAATGTCCGGATTATTTGGATCATTAAATTCAGCAACATCAGGTATGACTGCTGCTCAAACTGTGCTGCAAACAATCAGCCATAATGTCGCAAATGCGGGTACAGACGGCTATTCCAAGCAAAAAGTCACTATGGAAACCAACAACCCCTTCAACAAATCGGGTGTGGGTCAACTAGGTACTGGTGTGCGTATTTCAGGAATTATTCGCGTAGTGGATGACGCTGTCGTTGAACAATTGAGAAATGAAAACAGCAGTCTTGAAATGTTTGATACGAAATCAGAAGCTTTAGCTCAACTAGAAGCAATCTTTAATGAGCCTTCGACAACTGGCTTGAGCAACAACTTAAGTGAAGTATTTGCTTCTTGGACTTATCTGGGATCAAATCCAGAAGTGGCAACAGCTAAAACAATGGTGGTTCAAAATTCAGAAACTATGACAGATACTTTGAACCATATGTCGACTCAATTGGAAAGTCTGCAAACAGGTACCATAAAAAATATTGAACAAGATGTAAAAGACTTCAACAGCAAATTAGAGCAATTGAATTCCTTAAACAAACAAATTTCTTATTCTATGTCAAGCGGACAAACACCTAATGACTTATTAGATAGACAAGATGCTTTGTTAGGTGAGTTAAGCGGCTTAGCAGGTGTTGATGTTCAATTTGATGAAATGCGCCAAGCTACCGTAAGCATCGGCGATGAAGTTTTATTATCGCCAACCAATATGCAAAAATTAGCAGTTGCTGAACAACCGAATCCAGAAGGAAAGATTGTTCTGGCTGGGGATAACCCGAAAGAAATTACTTTGACCAGTGGATCAGCTAAAGGTTCTCAAGAAGCATTAGCAGAGGTGAATCATCAGGTAGAAAACTTGAATGATTTTGCTTTTACATTTGCTAGTGCTGTTAATGCGATACATAGTGGCGGAGAAGAGAATGGGAAAATGTTCTTTGATTTAGGAACAGATACGAACTATGCTAAAAATATTTCTGTGAATGCTGATTTGGTCAAAGATCCTAAAAATGTAAACTCTGGCAAATCATTGGAAAGTCCTGCTGCTGGAGATGGTACACGTGCTCAAGCGATTGCGGATTTACAAAACACGAAATTGGTGTATTCTTCAGAAACAACGTTTAAATATGACGAAGAGACAATGACGATTGGAAACCAAAGCGGTGGAACTTCTGCTGTCAATGGATACAACGATATCGTAACAGAAGTCGGAATTTCTAAACAACAATCCGATAACATGGCTGCCAGTCAAAAAGATTTAGTGCAATTATTGGATCAACGCCGTCAATCGATTTCAGGTGTTTCCATCAATGAAGAAGTTGTCAGCATGATCCAGCACCAAAGTGCTTTTCAAGCCAATTCCAGAATGATTTCAGTCATTTCTGAAATGCTGGATACTTTGATCAATAGAACGGGGGTATAATGAATAATGCGTATAACAGATTCTTACATGTCTTCTAGTTTTCTTAGCAGCTTACAAGATAATTTAGCTCGTGTGTCTAAAACACAACAACAATTGTCTTCCTTGAAAGAAGTTAGCAAATCTTCAGATGACCCCATGTTGGTTTCACAAATCATGGATTTGAACAACAGTATCATTCAAAATGAAGAATATATGGTTACTATTGAAGATTCAATTGATTTTTCAAATATGCAAGATTCAGCTTATAGTTCAGTCACCGAATCTTTATCTAGAATCCGTACGCTGATTCAACAAGCTGGTACAGATACGATGAATAGTGGAGACCGCCAAATCGTAAAAGCAGAAGTTGAAGCTGAAATTCAAACCATGACAGATGCATTGAACACAAATTTTGGTGGGAAATATATCTTTTCGGGCATGAATACTACAGAAAAACCTTTTAGTATTGCAAAAGATGCAGATGGAAATATGACCGGTATTGATTATGCAGGAACGTCTGATAATCTACCTCGAAGAATTGCTCAAGGAGTTCAAATTGAACTCAAAACAGACGGTTCGGCTCTGATGAATGAACAAGTTACTGCGGAAGGCTCGGATAACTTGGGTATTTTCTTAGCGGATGTATTAACAGCTTTAAATACAGATGATGTAGAGGCTTTATCAGGAAACTTACTTGAAAGAGCAGACAATAATATTGATAATATTGTGACACAACGTGCAGAAAACGGAGCTATTTTTAACCGATTGGAAGCCTCTAAAGAACGCAATATATCAGAGAACCTAAACTTAGAAACCATGCTTTCAGGCAAACAAGACATTGATTTAGCTGAGAAATTCATGGAGTACACCATGGAACAAACAGCTTATCAAGCATCATTAGCAATGGGAACAAAAATTTTATCTACAAGTATTTTAGACTATCTGTAAAAAGATAGTCTTTTTGTTATTTAGACTATAAAAAGAGACCCCGAAAAGCTTAGATTGAATTCTAAGCATTTCGGGGTCTTTACTATCCAATTATTCTGAGTATTGTCCTTTAATATAAGTCGCTGCATGTTCAAGATCGGGGTGAATGTGATGATCATTAATGCCTAAATTGGCTAATTCAATTTTTATAAATTTCTTTAAGGCAGAAGGAATGATGTATCGGATAACTTTATTGCCTTGTTTGACTCTATACTGTTCAATGGAGGATTTGATTCCGTTGGTTGGTGAATCTAAGAAATCATCCTTCATATCATATAAACTAGTAATAATGAAAGAGCCGTTTTGGTTATTGATTCTTGGATTGTCTATATGTGTACTGACAAAAAAGGCTTGGGTTAGATGACGAGGATCGATAATGGGTTCAAAATCTCCCACAGTTGACCGGATTTCATGCAATAAATATTTTACAGGACCCGTTTGATTGAATTCAGAAATAACTTCTTTCGAGTTGTCATTAGAAACGTTAAATTTCTTGCTGAATTCTTCAGAAACTTTAAAGAGTTCTTGCTTTTTAGTAGCATCTATTGCAGCCAATGCGCTAAGAATTTCAACGGTATCGCTATTGTTCGTTTTAATTTTATTGTCTTGTACATCGAACATAATAAATTCACCGTCTCGATTAGGACTTCCTGAAATAGCAAAATATAAACCGATTAATGGGTTCGAAGTGATATCTATTAATCTAGTAGGCATTCCGTAATGTTGCATTTTCCGTAGACCGTCCACATGACGATGGATGTTTAAGAAATCTTGATTGGAAGTGGATATTAATTGATTGTTCATCTGACTCTCGTGGTTGATTAAACCGTTTCTGTATATACTCGGAAGTAAGGAATAGTTAATGCTACTTTGTCCTCGATAAAAAAATAAATCTTTCTTTTTTTGAAAATTTGAAAAAGCCTGAGTAGTTGCTGACTGTATTTCTGACTGTTGTTTATAGGCTTGAGAGTGTGGAAAGTCATGCTTAATCTGCTCGGTCTCTGAGTTTATTGCATGAATGGTTTCCATTTTAAGTTTTGCATGAAGTTTTTGTAAGAAAGTGTAAGGATTTAGGATAATACGTGCTTCAATGGCTGGACTAATAAAATAGTGTTTTTGATTCTTTTCAAGTAAATCATGAATGTATGTTTCAGTATCAAGTTCTTGTCCAGCTTCATAGATGTGTCATTTGTTTTGACTATTCTAAAGACGCCGATGTTTAAAACAATTTCTCGATTAGGGAGATGACGCTAGATAAATTTTTCTGTATTGACGCTCCCTTGTGTGTTCTGTTGCTGTCTTACATCATGTAAACTGAAAAAATCTTCGATACATACAAGACCGTTTTTTTCAGCTGCCTTGATAAGTTCACTAAACGCTGTCTGTTCATCCATAGCTGCCATTCCATCTCTCCTAAAAATATCAATTTTTTATAATAGCTATACTAGTTATTCTAGCACTAGTTTACCAAATGAAAGTAGAAAAAAAGAAGTGTGTTATTAAAAACAAGAATAGTTTATTCAATCTTGAATGATTCAAGGCAGTCATGAGAAAAATTAGTTCTTTCTATTCTAGATTATCTACAATTTTTTTAAAATAACCCCTTAATGAAGTAGCTATTCCTCCGATATAGTCTTTGAAGACGCGAACTTCAATAATTTTAAATTTATAGCATAAAAAAATAAAAAATACTTAACTACTAAAATGAATGACCGATATAGATTTTGAAGACGCGAACTTCGACAATTATCTTAGGAGGAATTATATAATGAGAATTAATACAAATACAGCAGCAGCAAATACTTATTCACGTTTAAACTCAGCAAATGCATCAAAAGCGGGTTCTTTAGCTAAATTATCATCAGGCTTACGTATCAACAAAGCCGGAGACGACGCAGCTGGATTATCAATTTCAGAAAAAATGAAAAACCAAATCAGCGGTTTGACTCAAGCGACTCGTAATGCACAAGACGGTATTTCATTGATCCAAACAGCTGAAGGTGCTTTAAACGAAACTCACAGCATTTTAAACCGTATGCGTGACCTATCTGTTCAATCATCAAATGATACGAACTCACTAGATGATAGAAAAGCTATCGATGCTGAAATGGAACAATTATCGACAGAAATTGATCGTATCTCTTCAGATACTAAATTTAACGGCATTTCGCTACTTGCCGGTGAAAGAGGATTGAATATTCAAATTGGAGCGAACTCATCTGATAAAGCTCTAGAAGTCAAAACAATCGATGCAAGCTTCAAAACAATCGCCGGTGGAAAAGACAAGAAGGCAACAGCAATTACAGAAGCTTATCAAAAAGTCTACAAAGATGAAGATATTGCAACATTACAAAGTGACCTTGAAGGAGCTCAAGATGCATACGATAAGGCTTTAGCTGTTGATAAAGCAGCTGGGAATAATGCTACGGCTCCAAGTTTACTTGGTGCGGTTACAACTGCAAAGTCTGACCTTGAAGAACCTTTAAAGAAACTTGCGGAGGCTGAAAAAACGGATGCTAAAGATTCAGTTGCAGCAGCACAAGCTAATATTGATATGCTTGATAAAGCTATAACAAATGTTTCAGACGCACGTGCAACATTCGGTGCACAACAAAACCGTTTGGACCACACAATCAACAACTTAACAACATCAAAAGAAAACTTGTCTGAAGCAAACTCTCGTATTCGTGACGTTGATATGGCTGAAGAAATGATGAGCTTTACGAAATCAAACATTCTTTCATCTGCAGCTACTTCAATGTTGGCGCAAGCAAACCAAATGCCGCAAAGTGTTTTACAATTATTACAATAATCTATTCAATATAAACGAACTAATAATAAGCCGACTTTTGTCGGCTTATTATTGGTAAGTTGAAAAATATGTGAAAAGCATTTAAGATAAAGAAGGTAACTCTTCTTTTTCATCATGGTGGAGGTGTAAAGTGTGATAGAAAATTATTCTATTCAATCAAGTAAGCCTGTCACAGCTATTTCTAATAATGATCAAATACGTTCTTTTGTTTCTAAAAACGACTCAAATGAAATGCAGCTCCAATATGATGAAGCAGAAGAGAATGTTGCAAATGAAGAACTTGAAAAAGCAGTGAATAAGATAAATGAACACCTTCTGGGAGTAAATACACAATTTCAGTATAAAATACATGAAGGAACTGAGAGAATTATGGTGAAATTAATTGATACTGAGTCGAATGAAGTTATTAAAGAAATTCCACCAGAAAAAATGTTGGATATGGTAGCTGAAATTTGGAAACGAGTTGGACTTGTAGTGGATAATCAAGAGTAATGAGGGGATAAATAATGACAAGCAGTGTAAGTATTATGGGAACATATTCAGGAATTACAATGGATACAATTGATCAATTAATTCAAGCTGAATCAGGGAAGTTAACTCAATATACAAATCAACAGACCGAATTAACAAATGAGAAAAATGCTTGGAAAGATATTAATACACGTTTGGATACATTATATAAAAAATTTGATGCTCTAAAAGCAGCTGAAACATTTGATTCCAAAACAGTCAGTAACAGCAACGAAAAAACTGTTAAGGTAACTGCTAACACTAACTCCGTTGAAGGAGTCTATAAAGTATCTGTTCAAAGATTAGCGACTTCAAGTCAAGTTACTTCTGGGGCTATTAGTGCTCTAACAGGGAAAAAAAGTACAGAAGCCTTATCATTATCTGGAACGTTGACTTTAACAACTGCTAATAGTAAAGATACAGAAAATCCTGATAGTAAATCATTTTCTATTGATATTGCTGAAGGAGATTCTATAAAAGATATCGTTACTAAAATTAATGAAACGGCTAAAGAAACAAAATCTGGGTTGACAGCTTCGATTATCGATAATCGTCTTGTCTTAATGGATTCTGATATGGGCGAACGTACAATTGAAATAACGGATGCAAATCAAATTTCTGGAGAAGAGTCCTTAACAAGTAAATTGGGGCTAGAAGGTGTATCGACTGTCTTGGGGCAATCAGCAAAACTATCCGTAAACGGTATTGAGATGGAACGGAATACCAATAGTATAACTGATGCAGTCGAAGGATTAACTTTTGATTTGGTGAGTGTAAGTGAAACTGATTCAGTTAGCACAATTAAAGTAGTAGAAGATGCCGAAAAAACAACGAAAGCTGTTCAAGAATTTGTAGATCAATACAATTCAACGATGTCTTTTATTGATACGCAATTAGATGTTGGAAACCCTGCTGCAGAAGGAAACACAACAGGAGCCTTAACTGGAGATAGCTCATTAATGCGTCTACAGTCACAACTTCGCTCATTAGTTACCTCTTCATCTAAAGATGCCAATCAATCAATAAAAGGGCTGTCTGACTTAGGTGTAGAAGTAGATCGATATGGAAAAGCTACTCTAGATACAACTAAATTGAAGGAAGCTTTAGCAGAAAATTCTAATGATGTACAAAGTTTCTTTTTTAAAGAAGATCCCGTTTTAGATGCTTCAGGAACAAGTACTGGAGAAAAAAATACAACTGGGTTAGCTCAACAAATGACATCGTTTATTAATGAATATATTGGAGAAAAAACCGGCATTATCATGACGAAATCAGCAACCATTGACGATATGATTGAAGATTTAGACGAACAGATAACAAAGTTCAATGAGCGCTTAGAAAAGAAACGTGAACGGTATATTACACAATTCACTGCCCTAGATGTAGCAATGATGGAAGCCGAATCTCAAATGAGTTATTTAAATAGCCAATTAGGAATTTCTGAAGAATAGAAAGGTATAATAAATGCTAGCTAAACAAGATGATCGTTTTGAAATACTAAACCTACTTTACCAACACTTGACGATTTGGGACGGTAGTAGTACCAGTGCTAATGAAATTATTGAAAAGAACCGACATTTGCTAGCTGAGTTGAAAGCAGTTGATGAAAGATTGAACCGACAAGGCAATGGGAAATACAGCAAAATAGAGCATCAACATGTTGTCAGCATTGTTAAAGCTCAGCAAGAATTGTTAACTGTCATCAAACAAGATCGAACAGCGATTTTAGAAAAAATGAAACAAGTAAATCAAAAAGATAAGATTGTGAATAACTACTATTCATCGTTTCAACAATCTATTTTTGTAGATAAAGGAATGTAACTCTCAGGAACAAGATAACAAGGAGTATAAAATCATGATGCAACAACGAAATGCACAAAATATCTATAAACAAAATCAAATTTTAAATGCCAGCCCTAAAAAATTAGTAGTACTACTCTATGATGGGTGCATCAAAAATCTTAGACTGGCAGAAAACAGTATTGCTGAAAAGAATGTAGAACAAGCAAATACAGCTTTATTAAAAGCTCAAAATATTATTGCTGAATTAGCTAGCACGCTTAACATTGAACAAGCTGGTCAAATCGCTCAAGATTTGAATGACATTTATGAGTACTTAATGACAAAATTAATTGAAGCCAACCGCACAAAAGACATTTCGATCATTCAAAAGAATCGAGAGATGCTGGAAGAGCTTCGGGAAGCTTGGGCAGAGATCTAATTGTGACGAAAAAAGTTGAATTTTAGACATTCTTTTGTAAAGTAAATAATTCACAAAGAAACTACCTTGAAAATAAAGGTAGTTTCTTTGTTGTATCAAGGAATGGAGACTTATTTTTAATAAGAGAACGCGGCTTATAAAACTGAATGTTACAAAAGTTGTCAAACAATTACTTTGATTTACAAAGGAATTACAAAAATACCGTTGTCAAATAATAATTGGTGTTTTATACTTTAACTGATTGAGGTAGACGTTGTCATAAAAAGGAAATTATACACAATTTGAATATTTATAATACGCGTGTTGTTTAATGATGGGAAATAAAAGTGAGTTTTGGAAACTGGAAAACGAGCATTATTTTATTATTAAGCTCTTTTTTTACGCATAATTCAAAAAAATGATAAAAGGTTTAACCATCAAAAAGAATAATTATACATATATATAGTGGGCTAGAAAATAAAGTTGCTTAACTAAAAAGTCGCTTTTTGCTGGAAAATCAGCCTTTTTTATTTTTGGTATATTTTCAATAGCTTATAAAGAATGTATAAATCAACTTAAAAAGAATAAGTTCCACTGGAGGCTTACTATTGGATACAACATTTGGATTAATCAAAAATGCATTGAATGCTTCGGAACTGAGACAGGAAATGATCTCCAGTAACATCGCCAACGTCAATACGGACGGATATAAGGTCAACAAAGTGGAGTTTGAGAGTCTATTGACTCAAGCATCAAATGGGTTTGCATTAACGAAAACGGATGATCAACATTTTGGGATTGCGGATTTAACTAATGTTCAACCTATTGTGGGGAAAAAGACCAACACTACTGTCAAAGACAACGGCAATAATGTAGATATTGAAGTAGAGATGATGGATCAATCTGAAAACAGTCTTTACTATAACGCATTGGTTACACAACTGAATACCAAGTATTCTATGTTGAATAGTGTGATCACGAAATAACAGGAGGAATGAAGAATGTCTATTTTTGATTCTATGCGCATCAACAGCAGCGGATTGAGTTTGGAACGATTAAAACTGGATACTATTTCGAGTAATATCGCAAATGTGAATACGACTCGTACAGAAGAAGGGGGACCGTACCAAAAGAAAACGATCGTCTTTGAAGAAAGCTTGATGCAAAAAACGTCCGATTTGGCGGGAACAATCGGTCAAAAGAGCTTTGGGGTTAAGGCAACGGGTATTGAAGAAAGTGACGAGATCGTAATGGAATATAATCCAACACACCCAGATGCAGATGAATTTGGGTATGTTTCGATGTCCAATGTCAATATGGCTGATGAAATGGTGGATATGATGAACACGATCCGTACGTATGAAGCTAATGTAACAGCCACTAACGCCAGTAAAAGTATGCTGAGTAAAGCGTTGGAAATTTCAGCTCGTTAAGAAAGAAAAATATGCGCAGTGGTTGCGTATAGTATGAATAAGTCAGCGTAAAAGATTGTTATGAGGGAGAAATGAAATGAACGTAGATGCAATGTACAGTAGTTTATTGAACGGGATCACAAGCACGGATAGTTTAGCAAGTTCAAATGCAGCAGCGGCTAATGGAACAGGTGAAGCACAAGCTTTTGAGAACGTATTGAGCCAAACTATGGAAAGTTTAAATGGTCAACAAGCAGCGTCAGATAATGCTATTACAGGATTGATTACAGGTGATGTAGATAATTTACATAATGTCATGATTCAAACGACTGAAGCTCAACTTTCTTTAGAATTAGCTATTCAAGTACGCAATAAAGCGATTGAAGCGTACAATGACGTTAAAAATATGCAGTTCTAATAACTTTTGAGGAGAATACGTCTAAATGGATAACGTAAAACAAGCTTGGGGGAAAGTTCAAGGCGGCTGGCAAGCTATGGATAAAAGCAAAAGAATTCAATTAGGAGTTATTCTTTTAGCCATTATCTTGGTAGTAGGAAGTCTTACATATTACACAAAAAAAGTCGATTACAGCGTGTTGTTTGCCGATATGGAAGCAGCGGATGCAGGTGTGATCGTAGAGGATTTGGAAGCGCAAGGTGTAGCTTACAAGTTAGAAAATAATGGAACAACTATCATGATCGATTCTTCTTTAGTCGACAAATACCGGATTGAATTGGCTATGAACGATATGGTGCCGGCAAGTTCTGTTGGGTTTGAGATATTTGATACGTCCAGCATGATGGCAACGGATGAAGATCGCAGTATTATGTACCAGCGTGCGGTTTCTGGCGAACTGCAACGTGCCATCACAGCATTGGATTCTGTCGATGGTGCGCAAGTGATTTTATCGATGCCGGAAGACAGCGTGTTCGTTGATCAGGAAAATAAAGCAGAAGCGTCTGCTTCAGTGGTGATCACACCGAGAACAGGTAATCTGTCTGCTTCAGAAGTTCAAGGGATTGCTTCCTTGATTTCAGGAGCGGTGGATAATTTGCCGCAAGAAAACATTAAAATCGTGGATACAAACGGGAATTTGTTGAGCAGTGTCTTAGGAAATGAAGGCTTGAACTCAGTTGATTTAACCAACCAATACCGGGATATTGAAGCGAAATACGAGCAAGAATTGATCAGCAAATTAAAAGAAACATTGGGTCCGATATACGGAGTGGAGAATTTAACGATTTCAGTCAATGCTGCTATGAACTTTGATGCAGTGGAAGAAGAAGCTGTTAATTACGATCCTAACTACACTCCAGATGGTGAAACCACAGAAGGCCCTGTTGTCCGCAGTGAAAGTGTACAAGCAAGCGGCTCAAACATGGGGATTGATGAAACAGGCGGAAACGATAACGTAAGCAATGTGATTGTAGAAGGTGAAGCTGAAGAGGGGTCTAGCTACAATCGTACGGTCAACAATGAAATCGACACAACTACGACCCGTACAGTTAAAGCGCCGGGAACCGTGACGTCGTTGTCTGCTTCAATCGTTTACAACGGGAACTTAAACCTTGACCAGTCTGCTCAAATCGGTGAGATCGCACAAATGACGATCGGAGCAGATCCAGATAGTATCGTGATACAAGGTATTCCTTTTGTGAACTCGGACACAAACGAACAAGTGCCGATTGGTGAAAATATCCAACAAGACTTGATTGCTGCATTGAAGAAAAACTGGCCTTACGCGGCTGGTGGAATCGGATTGATCATTTTGCTGGTTCTCTTATTGAAGATCTTTAGAAAGAGAAAAGATGATGAAGACGAATTCGATGACTTTTATGAGGAAGAAGAGGAGAGCAGCGCTCAATCGATCATGAGAGAAAACGAAGCTTTGATTGCGAAAAAAGCAGCTGAAAAAGAAGAAGCTGATTTGAAACTGCAATTGAACAGAACCATGAATGAAAAAGAAGATAAAGTGAAAACGATGGCCAAAGAAAACCCTGAAATGGCCGCAGATTTAATCAAAATTTGGATGAAGGAAGAGTAGCGGATGGAAAATGAACAAACAGACGGCTTGAAGAAAGCCGCTATTTTAATGATTACATTAGGTTCTGAAGCCTCTTCTCAAATCATGAAGATGCTGCCGGACAAGATCATTCAAAAAATCAGTTATGAAATTGCCAATATCGATTACGTAAAACCGGAAGAGCGGGATACAATCGTCAATGAATTCATTGAGATGCAGCAAGCTCGCGAATACATTATTGATGGCGGGATCGATTATGCGAAAAATTTATTGAATAAGGCTTTAGGACCTCAACGGGCAAAAGAAGTAATCGATATGCTGAATCAAATCCAATTACGTGAGCGCCCATTTGATATTGCGCGCAAGGCGGATCTTCAACAATTGACCAATCTTTTACTGGGCGAGCAACCTCAGACAGTAGCGTTGATCTTATGCTACATGCAGCCTGAAAAAGCCGCTAATGTATTAGCTGAGTTTCCGATTGAACAACAATCGGAAATCGCTGAGCGGATCGGGACAATCAGTCATACGTCGCCTACGATCATTGAAAAGATCGAAAAAGTGATTGAAAATAAATTCTCCAATTATGTGGAAAACAATACGGAAGCTGTTGGAGGCGTACAAACGTTGGTAGAGATTTTAAATTCTGTTGGCAGAAGTACCGAGAAAAATATTATCCAAGTATTGGAAGACAGACAGCCTGAATTGGCGAATGAAGTCAAAGCAAACCTATTTACCTTCGAAGACATTGTTACGTTGGAACGCTCGGATGTACAGAAAGTCCTTCGTCAGGTCAACAAGGACGACTTGTTATTGGCGCTTAAAGGAGTATCGGATCAAATCAAAGATTTTGTTTACAGCAACCTGTCCAACCGTCAAGTAGAAACAATGAAGGAAGATATGCAATTCTTAGGACCTGCTCGTTTGTCACAAGTCGAAGAAGCGCAACAAAGTGTTGTGGCGGTTATTCGCAAGCTGGATGAACAAGGTGAAATTTATTTGAGAAGAGGAGAAAGTGATGTCATTATTTCATAATGTGATAAAGGCAGATCGAGCTTCTCAAGAAGCACAAGTGGCAGAGATCACCACAGACTTTACTGTATACAAAAAAGAACCTGCCAGTTCTGCAGAATCGGGACCCATCAGTGAGGCACAGACTAAAGTAAACCGTCTCTTAGAAGCAGCAGCGCAAGAAAAAGAACAACTGCTGCAAGCTGCTCAAATAGAAGCAGAAAATATTAAGGCTATTGCTCAACAAACGGGTTTTGAAGCGGGAAAAGAGCAAGGTTACCAAGAAGGTTATGCAGAAGGATATGCTGTGGCTACTGAAGAAGGGGAACGAGCTACCGCAGCACTGAAACAAAGTGCCCAGCAAATGGTGCAGCAAGCGGAAGAACTAGTGAATTAATACTATGTTGAAAAACAGGAACAATTGATCCAATTAGCAGCTACTATGGCGGAAGCGATCGTCCATCAAACCATTGATGCTTCTTCAGAGCAAGTATTGGAATTGGTAAAACCTCTGTTGATTCGCATGAACAAAACAGAAAAACTGATTACCGTAACGGTTCGCCCAGAACAATCTGAACTGGTCCAAGAGAAATTAACGGAATTGGAACAAAAAAATCAGGAAGTTCGATTTGTAGTGTTAACGGATCACACATTGGAAAAAAACGGCTGTGTGATCGAAACAGCTCATAACATTACTGATCTGCAAATAGGAAAACAACTCGACAAAATGGTAGCAGAAATGAAAACAATGAGGTGACGGTAAAGTGATAGAAATTCCTTTTGAAAAGTATGGAGCAGTATTAAAAAAGAAAACTTATACCTTGAAAATGGGGAAAGTCAGTCAAGTTACCGGGTTGATCATTAAAGTAGAAGGCTTAGATGCTTTTGTTGGAGAGGTATGTGAAATCCTCATTAAATCCAGCGGCCGAATGGCGTTGAGTGAAGTGGTTGGATTTGTGGATGAGACGGTCCTTTTGATGCCGTTGGATGAAGTAGAAGGAATCGGACCTGGTTGTTTGGTCCGTCCAACGGGAACCACACTGAAAATTGAAATTAGTGAAAATTTGTTGGGAACAACCATGGACGGCTTGGGTCGCCCAATGTATCAAGATATTGAGATCAATGGTGAAAACTTTAATGTAAACCAAAGTGCGCCCAATCCTTTTACACGTATGAAGATCAAGGATGTAATCTCAACCGGGATCAAAGCAATCGATGGGTTGCTGACAGTTGGTGAAGGCCAACGGGTCGGGATATTCGCCGGTTCCGGGGTTGGGAAAAGTACATTGCTTGGGATGATCGCTCGTTACTGTGAAGCGGACATTATCGTCATTGGGCTGATCGGAGAGCGTGGTCGTGAGGTCCTGGAGTTTATAGAAAAAGACTTGGGTCCTGAAGGCTATAAAAAATCCGTTGTAGTTTGTGCGACTTCAGATATGCCGCCTTTGGTTCGTTTGAAAGGTGCTTCTGTAGCAACAGCAATCGCAGAATATTTCCGAAACCAAGGGAAAAAAGTGGTCTTGATGATGGATTCGGTCACTCGTGTAGCGATGGCGCAGCGGGAGATCGGGTTGGCAACAGGAGAACCGCCAACATCAAAAGGGTATACACCATCGGTATTTACGACTTTACCGAAACTATTGGAGCGAAGCGGTATGTCCGATAAAGGATCGATCACCGCGTTTTACACCGTTTTGGTTGAAGGGGACGATATGAATGAACCTATTGCAGATACGGTGCGCGGGATCTTGGATGGACACATCGTCTTGTCTCGGAAAATTGCCTCGGAGAATCATTATCCGGCGATCGATGTCCAAAGCAGTATCAGTCGTTTGATGAAAGAAATTACAGATGACACCCATTACCAATTATCCGGAAAGCTGAAAGAAAACTTAGCGATCTATGCGGAATCAAAAGATCTGATTGATGTAGGAGCTTACCGTCAAGGAAGTAATCCATTAGTAGATCGTGCGATCCAATTGAATCGTCCGATAAAAGATTTCTTGAAGCAAAATGTGGATGCACCTTCTACATTTGAAGAGACAAAGGCGGCCTTGAGTCAAATCATGCAAGGTGCTTAACAGATAAGAGAAAACAGTTGAGGTGAAGCAAGTGGCAAGTCAGAAATTTTCAATGGAAAAAATCTTGGATTGGCGTTCAGACATCGAAGAAATGGCTAAGCGAACAGTAGGCCAAGTACAAGTAAAAATCGAAGCTCAAAAAGCAGTATTGGAAGATTTGATTCGGGAGAATACTAAAATAAAAAATGATCAGCTGACGACAACAAAAATCAATGATTTACGCCACCAGCAATTGTATAAAGCGTTGCTGGACGAAAAAATCATTCAGCAAAAAAATCAACTGGATTTGACTCAAAAAGAGTTGGAAGATGCACAAGCTAAATTAGTTGAAGCACATAAAGATAAAAAAGTGATGGAAAAATTAAAAGAAAAAGAATTGTGGTCAGCTCTGGAATTAGAAAAAAAAGAAGAGCAGCAGCAATTAGATGAAATAGCTACACTAAGTTACGGACGCTCATTTTATTAACCTCAGTACGATTTGAAAGGAGGTGAAAACTATGCAAGCCATACAAGCAGCGACCACGATACATAATACAACTGAACCAGCAACAGGGCAACAAACGACAGCTGTTGAAAAAGCTGCCTTTTCCGAGCAATTGGAGCAATCAATAGACCAACAAGCCAAAAAAGCAGAAGACTCTGTCAAAGATGATTCAAGTTCAGATCAGTCATTGGAAACGGATGAAGCTGAGCAAAACGCTGAACAAATGGAGCTAAGTGAAGACGAAGTAAAGCCTGATGCAGCATTTTTATGTTATCAACCCTTTCTAACAGCTGAACAACAATTGGCCGTTCGTTTTAAACATGTATCGGTCGAAAAAGAGATAGAGCAAAACGATGGTCAAACGACTGTTGAGCCGCTTCAACCACAAAATACCGCTATGCTGAATCGTCTCGAAGTTGGACTGAAAGCAACTGAAGCTGTATTGCCTGGAGAAAAGAATGCAGTTCTTCCTATTTCGTTAGATGGAACACAAGATACAGTGGAAACAGAAGTAAAAAAAATGTTGCCGGATACTCTTCAAATAGTCGATAAAACAGCTGGGCCACATTTAACTGATCAAACTGTTTCTTTAATAACAGATAAAATGCTAGATGCAGGAAAACCTGTTGAGCAAGCTGTTGTAACAGAGGACGGTCAAGAAGCTTCAGCAATGCAAGAAAAACCAGCAGTTGGACAACAGAATCTGTCTGTGTCTTCTAATCAACAAAGTATCGTAGATCCACTTGTTGCAGAAGAAGCGGCTGAATTAAAACAACCTCCAGTAGTTGAAGGTATGCAAATGGAAATCAGTGATTTGGATGTGCAATCTGATTTGCGTTTGAAAGTCACAGCGGCAACAACAAGCGACTCGTCTTTCGCACAACAACCTGTAACTCAAAGAGAAGTGCAGTTACCTGTAGCTTTGAACAGTGGAAGTCTGTCAACAAATCAACAAGTATTGTCTCAAGCTATCAGTGAGGTAGTGATGGATCAAGTCACTACGCTGAAAGATGGTCAACAGACAATGGCTCGACTCAGTCTGACTCCTGAAACACTAGGACACATTAAAATTGAATTGAGAATGAGAGACAGTCAATTGCAAACAACGATCGTAGTAGAAACTACGGAAACAAAAGAGCTGCTCGACAGCAGTATGCAGCAATTGACAACGAGTCTGGCACAGAAAAATATCCAGCTCCAGGACGTATCGATTCAATTGAATCTGCCTCAAAACTCAAGTTTTACATTTGCGGAAAGCGGTTCGCAACAAAACGCACAGCAACAAGATAGTGAACAATCAGCAATGTACTTTGACCCTGTAGAGGAAATCGGTCATCCAAAAACAAATGAGGAAGAAGACTCTACTACAGGAAGGTTGAGTATTTTAGCCTGAAAGGAAGAAAATAATGGATATTCCAACAAGTTTTAATATTGGATCTGTAAGCAGTATCAGAGGAACAAAACAAAAATCCAACTCTGAATTGAGTTCAGAAGACTTTTTGAAAATCATGGCGGCGTCTATCAGCAACCCTCCTCTTTCAGGTGGAGAAGGTGGCAGTAGTGATGGAGGGAGCAGTGATTACATCTCACAAATTGTTCAGTTCAACATGGTGGATCAGTTAACAGCTTTAACGGAAACCACGACCAATAATATGCTGATGATGCAGCAGCAACAAGGATTAGATCTATTAGGCAAAGAAGTAAAAGTGCTTGATGAAACGACTTTTGTAACGGGAACAGTTGAAAAAGTGAAGTTCACGCAAGGATACGCTACTCTTCAAATCAACGGAACCGAATATGCCTTAAATGATGTGGTAGAAGTAGGTGTTCAAGCGAATGACCCTGCGAATTGATAGTCAACAAACTCACGCGTTTAACTCTAACAAGTCGGTTAATCCGAAAATCGACCGGACGTTCAGCACGTTCTTATCTGAAGCTGCTCAACAAACTGTCAGCACGAAAGAGATCAAAATCTCTAACCATGCTCAAAAGCGCCTAGATGAAAGAGGGTTGCAGTTGGAAGATAATGACATGGAAACCTTGGAAACAGCCTTTGACGAATTGAATCAAAAAGGTTCTAAAGATTCCTTGATTTTTTTCAAAGATATGGCATTGATCGCAAGCATTGATAATCGAACGATCATTACAGCTCAAAAAACGAGTGAAATGCGGACAGTCACCAATATAGACAGTGCAATATATATTTAACTAATTATTTGGCCGGACCTAACGGAAGCCAATGACCCATGGACCGAATGAAGTGGGTACAACTGAATGGAGGAAATCAACATGTTAAAATCATTATACTCAGGCGTTACAGGAATGAAGAGCCAACAAACAAAAATGGACGTTATCTCAAATAATATTGCAAACGTTAGTACGACAGGGTTTAAATCAGGACGCGTGCGTTTTGAAGATATGATCAGCCAAACGAATGCTAATGCTCAAGCAGGCATCAATGCTCAGCAAGTCGGATTAGGGGTGCAAACTGGTTCAATTGATACAATCATGACAGGTGGTTCGTTGCAAACAACCGGAAGAGCATTAGATTTTGGGATCGAAAATGGCGACAGCTCATTCTTTACGGTAAGTGGAGATGGCGGAGTGAACAATTCTTATACACGTGACGGTGGTTTCTATACCGATTTTAACGGCAACTTGGTTACATCAAGCGGCTTGAGTGTTATGGGATATGCTGCTAATGCAGATAACACAGGTATTGCTGAACCTAGAGTAATGGAAGCCTTAAATATTCCTGCAGAACATCCAACTGTAAATGATGCAGATGGAAATCCAGTTAAATTGCAAAACTATTCAGTAGATAAAACAGGAATGATTACAGGGACTTACAGTGACGGTAAAGTTTACACTATCGGACAAATCGCATTGACTAGTTTTTCCAATCCAGACGGTCTAGAAAAAGCTGGCAGTAATCTATATAATGCTACAGCCAACTCTGGAGAACCTGTACTTGGCGAACCAGGCGAACCGGGATTTGGTAATGTGCAATCTGGTTTCTTGGAAATGTCTAACGTGGATCTAGCCAATGAATTTACCGATATGATCATTACAAACCGAGCATATCAAGCCAACTCAAGAAGTATCACTACTTCAGATTCAATGTTGGAAGAATTGATTAATCTGAAACGTTAATTACTAGATACCTAAAAAGGGGCACTTAATGAAGGCCACAATTGATAAGTCCTTCATTAAGCCAGTCTCTAACAACGAAATGAGGTTGATGTATGATTGCTTTAACATCTGTGTCAGGAAAAGAATTTTATTTGAATTGTGATTTGATTTACCGGGTGGAACATACTTTTGATACCATCATTACTTTGGTAGATGGAAAAACGATTCGGGTTGTGGATTCTGAAGAAGACATTGTCAAAAAAATGATTGCTTATAAACGCAAAATACACAGTCCATTTCCAGAGAGCGAGGAAAAAGCATGAAGAAAAATATGGTTCCTTTAATTGGAATAGTTGTAGGAACTGGACTACTGATTTGGTCGATCACTTCTGGCGGCCCGTTTGCTGCCTTTTTAGATGCACCATCACTTGCTATTACGCTGGGTGGTTCATTTTGTGCATTATTGGTTAGTTTTCCATTAAGTGATGTAAAAAAGATGCCGACTATTCTCAAAAAGTTAATGTTCAGCCCAGACACCAATGAAGAAGAACTGATCAATACCCTTATTGAAATTTCTAAAAAATCGAGAAGCCAAGGGATTTTAGCAATTGAAAATGATATCAAAGAATTAGACAATGAAATGCTGGTTTATGGATTAGAAATGGTAGTAGATGGATCTGACGCAGAAGATATCCGTGAAATCATGGAAATCAAAGCAGAGAATATTGAAAAGAGACATAGCGTCGGACAGAATATATTCAATAAGTGGGGAGAACTAGCCCCTGGTTTTGGGATGTTGGGAACACTGATTGGATTAATCATCATGTTGGGGCAATTGACTGATCCAAGTACTATTGGTTCTGGTATGGCCACAGCATTGATCACTACTTTCTATGGAAGTTTCTTAGCCAATATGATTTTCTTGCCGATAGCGAATAATTTAAAAATGCAGACAGAGGCAGAAATGCAATTGTGTGAAATGACGATTGAAGGAGTTTTATCGATTCAAGCTGGACAAAATCCGCGGGTCATTGAACAAAAGTTGAAAAGTTACTTGGCCGATTCTAAAAATGGTGTCGATTCTGAAGCGAGCAGCGATAAACTAGACGGCGAATTTTCAAAGGAAAAAAATTATGGCTAGAAAACAGAAAAAAAAGATAGATGTAGAAAGCGGAGGCTCTCCGGGCTGGATGACGACCTTTTCTGATCTAATGACTTTGTTGTTAACGTTCTTTATTCTTCTTTTCTCGATGTCCAGTGTCAGTGATACTAAATTCGACCAAGCATCTGCGTCAATGTCTTTGGCTTTTACCGGTCAAGACGGTTTATTGCCTAAAGAAACGACTGTAGTTCCGGATGATACTGGAGAAAAAAAGGATATCGATGGCGTTAAAACAACTGGGGATGAAATTCCGCCTGAATTAGTTGAAATGTATGAAAAAATGGAGCAGCTGCTGCATGAACAAGATATGGATACGACTATCGGCATTGAAGTGGACTCAGAAGGGATCTATTTAGACATTAAAGATTCGATTCTCTTTTCACCAGGGAGTGCTGATATCGTTGGTTCCGGAACAGAGACCTTGAACAATTTAGCTGAATTGATTCAACAAGTAGACAACGAAGTCATTATTGAAGGATATACAGATGACGTTCCAATGAGTAATGAACAATACGACAGCAACTGGGAACTGTCAACATCCAGAGCCGTTTCTGTATTGCGGTATTTAAGTGAAGAAAAAGCGGTCGATCCAACACGATTATCTGCTAGAGGATACGGTGAACATCACCCGATTGTACCGAATGATTCAGCGAAAAACAGAGCAGAAAACAGACGAGTCAATATCGTCATATTATATGAAGAATTTGAGGAGGGAAGTTGATGGAAAACGAGACTTCTAAACCAAAAAATAAATTAAAGCCTATTATGATCGCTGTGGTCATTTTATTGGTCTTAACGATTGGAACTTTATTAGGAATTGGATTTAGTACTGGAAAAATTCAAGAGGTAACGGCAACTATGTTTGACTCAAGTGAAGAGATCACTGTTCCGTTAGATCAGTTTCTGGTCAATTTAACACCTGGCGAAAGCAACAGAGATCAATATTTACAAATTGAATTATCCATCTTCAGTGCGCAAAAAGATGCAGAAGCAACACTAACCGAGAGAATGCCGCAAGTTAGAGATGCTGTCATCACGGTACTGAGAAATAAAACGAGTGATTCCTTATATGCAACAACTGAAGACGGAACATTAGTGATCAAAAATGAAATAAAAGAAAAAATCAATCAAGAAATTGGAACGAGTTTAGTAAGTGATATCTACATAACGAATGTTGTTACACAATAAAGAGTCAGAAAGGAAGAGGAGTTAAAGAATGGGTTTTGGAACAGGGCTTGAATATGTCTTTAAAAGTGTTTTAGCATTGATCGTGATCATCTTTCTGGCAAATAAGTTTTTACAATATTTAAATTCTGTGATGAAGAAACAGGCTAAAACCATTCAGGTTATTGAACGGATGCCGATCAATAAAAGTTCTTCATTATGCATTGTGGAAATGCTGGGAAACTATTATTTAATGAGCTTTACAGAAGGACGCAATGAGATTCTTAAAGAATTTACCACAGAAGAAAGCCAAGCGATCGTAGCGATGCAGACAGAAAAAGTGGCTCTTGGGGAACAAAAAATACCAAATGCAGAACAGTTTAAAGATGTATATGCAAAAATTCAAGAAAAAATTCAAACTTATACTGAAAAGAGGAACTAGAATTGTTGAAGAGAATCTTGCTTGTTATGGGCGGAATAGTAGTGTTGTTTGGGTTTCCCCAACAAGTAGGAGCAGCAGAAATTATGGACAGTGTAACTTCTGCTTTGGAGAGTGGAGCGGGAGAAAATGCCGAGACTGTTCAACTGTTCTTATTGCTTACCCTGTTAAGTTTCGGAACAGCATTTCTTGTTTTAACAACAGCTTTTACCCGAATCATTGTGGTATTATCTTTTACCCGAAGTTCACTTGGAACACAACAAAATCCGCCAAATGTCGTGATTATGGGACTAGCTTTGTTCTTAACACTTTTCGTCATGCGTCCGGTAACGGACGAAATTATGGATGAGGCCATCAAGCCTTATTTGAATGATGAAATCACAACCGAAGTTGCTTTAGACAGAGCGGAAGATCCGTTAAAAGAATTTATGGCAGCACAAACGCGTGAAAAAGACATTCAGTTATTTCTAGATATCTCTGGCGAAAGTCAGCCGGAAAACCTGGAAGATCTGCCGATGATGGTTTTGACGCCCGCATTTGCGATCAGTGAATTACGGACTGCCTTTACTATCGGGTTTCTGATCTTTATTCCCTTTCTAGTAATCGATATGGTAGTGGCCAGTATCTTGATGTCCATGGGGATGTTCATGCTTTCTCCAGTCATGATTTCCTTGCCATTCAAGTTGTTGTTGTTCGTTTTAGTAGATGGATGGTATTTAGTAGTTGAATCCCTTGTTTCAGGATTTCAGTAGAGGTGCAAAATGACGATAGAAAAAGTGTTAGATATTTTACGTGAAGCATTCTTCGCGATTATTGAAGTAGCTGGACCAACGCTGGCGATAGCGTTAGTAGTAGGTTTGTTTATCAGTATTTTACAAGCTACTACTCAATTGCAAGAACAGACATTGAGTTTTGTGCCTAAAATATTGGCAGTGATCGCTTCTTTGATCATCTTTGGCAATTTTATGCTGAATGTACTGATCGAATTTACTGAAAAAATCTTTGAAACGATTGCGAGTTTGTGATGGATACAGGAATGTTAGCGGAGATTCATGTCGCTCTATTGATTTTGATGCGTGTTTCTGCCTTTATCTTTGTTTGTCCCGGGTTCTCGTTTACCGGGTTGCCTAATTTAGTTAAAATTGCGATCTCAGCAGGAATTTCTATTGGTGTGTATTCAGTGGTTCCAGCTGTTACCAGTATTGATGGTGTGATCGAATTTTTTTTCTTAGGATTGAAAGAAGTGTTGGTCGGATTTGCGATCGGGTACATTTGCCAGTTGTTTTTTACAGCTGTGGAGATGGCCGGGAAATTAGTGGATTTTCAAGTCGGATTTTCGATGAGTGAAGTATTTGATCCTAGTTTAGGTATCAGCGCTTCCAATTATGGAAAAGTATTTTATTGGATATCCATGTGTGTATTCTTTTTTACAGACTTGCACCATGCGGTCATTAAAGCGTTGGTCCAATCTTTTACATATTTGCCCTTAGAAAGTACGAATTTAGGTACCTTTGGAGTAGAAGGCATTATCAAGTTGTTTGGTATGATTTTTGAACTGTCGATCAATTTAGCGGTGCCTTTGATGATCACTTCTTTGATCGCTGAAGTTGTTTTGGGATTGATATCGCGAACAGTTCCGCAAATCAACGTGTTGATTTTGGGGATGCCGATGAAAGTTCTAGTCAGTTTGATCATTACATTAGCAGTGTTGACACCGATGACGGAGAGTATTCAAGACATTATGCCGATGATGGTGAAATACATGAATGAATTTATGCGCTCATTGCCAAGCTAAAAAAGAGAGGTGAACAGCATGCAGGATAAAGACAGTAAAACAGAAAAGGCCAGCCCCAAGCGATTAAAAGACGCTCGAAAAAAAGGGGATGTGGCTAAAAGTTCCGATTTAACGTCTGCTGTCTCCTTTGCTGTTTTTGCATTGATGACGGCCTCTCTTGGTTTATACGTATTTGAAAAATCCTTTGCTTATCTGCGAGGTTTTCTGTCAAATGGGTTAACCATGGGAAGCCATGTAGGCACAGAAGCCTTGCGAAATAATTTAGCGAGCCTCGGTGTCCAGGCAATCACCATTCTCTTTACGATTGCCGGACCTTTTCTATTGATTGCTTTTTTCGTGTCGTTATTTGCTGCTGGATTGCAAACCCGTTTTCTCTTTTCAAAAGAACCGCTGAAAATGAGTTTAAATAAGATCAATCCTGTGAACGGATTGAAAAATATGTTTAGTAAAAAGGCTTTATTTACGATGTTAAAGACCTTTTTAAAATTGGCACTGGTGTTTTACGTCACTTTTGCTGCTCTAAGTGATTCTTTGGATGTCATTATTAATTTAGGGAAGTTTGGTACAGAAAAGATCTTTTTCGTCATATTGGAATTGGTCAAAACAGTAGGAACTAATTTAGCTGTATTGTTATTGGTACTGGGAATCATTGATTTTGTTTATGAAAAGTATGAATACAGTACAAAAATGAAAATGACTAAACAAGAAGTGAAGGATGAGTTTAAAGAAAGCGAAGGAGACCCGCAAATCAAATCCCAACGGAAGCAACGTCATCGTCAAATGATGAATGGGAACATTAAAGATGTGGAGTCAGCAGCAGTGATTATTACCAACCCTACGCATTTGGCAATCGCGATCCGCTATGAACGCGGAAAAGATGAAGTTCCGATTGTAATGGTAAAAGGAGCCGATTTAATGGCTCAAAAAATTCGAGAGCGGGCACGCGAACACGGTGTTCCAATTGTCGAAAATAAACCGATCGCTAGAAACCTCTACAAAAATATCCAAGTGGGTCAAACGATTCCGGCGGATCTTTACCAAGCTGTTGCAGAAATATTAGCGTTGGTGTATCAAATGGAAGAAATGAACAAAAATAAAATTTGATCGGCTGAATCAGTACAAATGAAGGAGAACAAACAATGATAAGTGCTTTAAATGGAAAACTAGAAAAAATGACACGTTTTTCGGATATAGGAATTGCGGTACTGGTCATCATGATTTTAGCGATGATCATTATTCCTTTACCAGCGTTCATGCTGGATTTTATGTTAGTAGTGAACATCTCATTAGCCTTGATTATTTTACTATTAACTTTATTCACTAAAAACGTATTGGAGTTCTCTACTTTCCCCACTTTACTGTTGGTGACGACGATGTTCGGATTGTCCTTGAATATTTCGTCTACTCGTCTGATTTTGACTGAAGGAAATGCCGGACAAATGATCGATACATTTGGAAACTTCGTAGCCGGGAACAATTTTATCGTTGGAGCGGTTATCTTTATCATCATTATTCTTGTTAATATGATGGTGGTTACCAGTGGTTCTGGTCGTGTTTCTGAAGTGTCCGCTCGTTTCACATTGGATGCTATGCCAGGAAAACAAATGTCGATCGACGCGGATTTGAATGCGGGATTGATCACCGAAGATCAAGCTAAAAAACGACGCAAAGATTTAGAACGAGAAACGCAATTTTTTGGAGCGATGGATGGAGCCAGTAAATTTGTTAAAGGAAATGCTATAGCGGGAATCATTATTACTTTGATCAACCTGATCGGTGGGATCTTGATTTTCTCTCTTCAAGATGGTATGGGTATCATGGAAGCTTTGAACCATTTTGGAAAGCTGACGATCGGTGACGGTTTAGTGAGTCAAATTCCCTCATTAATGGTTTCTGTTGCTTCAGGGATCTTGGTGACGCGTTCAGGAAGTCAAACCGGTTTTGGGAGTTCGTTAAGCGGCGAGTTATTCGGAAATGCTAAAGTTATCAAAATCGCATCCGGCGTATTGCTGTTGTTTGCGATCGTTCCAGGTATGCCGACGATTCCCTTTTTGCTCATAGGGGTAGTGGCGTTTGCAGCTGGGTATTTGATGGATGAAAATGAAAAAGTAAAAGCCAGCGAAGCGAAAAAATCAGAGATTAAAGCTGTTGCTGAACAGAGAACTGAAAGTAAAAAAGTGGAAGAAGAGTCGATTACAACATTCCAAGTCGATCCGATCTCAATCGAAATCGGTTATGGGTTGATTCCATTGGCTGATGAGCGTCAAGATAACAATTTGACTAGTCAGATCCCGACAATTCGCCGTCAATGTGCTCAAGAGATGGGGATCTTATTGAATCCGATACGCATCCGCGACAATTTGCAATTAGCGCCAAATGATTATGTCATCAAAATTAAGGGCAATGAAGTTGCTCAAGGAAGCTTGTATCTGGATAAATTCATGATCATTGATCCTGGTGAATCAACGTTTGAATTCAATGGAATAGCAGCGAAAGAACCTTCCTTTGGTTTAGACGCTATGTGGGTTGATGAAAGCGACAAGGATATGGCCGATATCAAAGGCTATACTGTCGTTGATCCATTGACTGTACTGATTACTCATTTGAAAGAAACAATCACACAACACAGCTTTGAATTGCTGGGCAGACAAGAAGTGAAACAATTGTTTGAAGGCATCAAAGAGAAGTATAGTGTAGTCATTGATGAATTGATCCCGGACATCTTGCGTTTGGGAGAAGTGCAAAAAGTCCTGCAAAACTTATTGAAAGAACACATTCCGATCAATGATTTAGTTACGATCTTAGAAACTTTGGCAGACTATGGAAATACGACAAAAGATACAGAAGTATTGACGGAATATGTGCGTCAAGCACTCAAACGAACGATCGTCAAACCGCATTTAGATGCAAATGGTGTCTTGCACGTGGTGACGATTCATCCAGATTTAGAGGAACGAATCAGTCAAAGCACACGAAAATCGACAGCAGGGTCAATACCTGCTTTGCAGCCAAATGAAATTACCCATTTATTTGATAACCTGACCTTCTCAAATAACCAATTGGATAGTCATGGTATTCCACATGTGTTGCTGGCGTCACCAAAAATACGTCCAGCAGTGAAAAATCTATTGGCCTTTAATTTTCCGGACTTGCCGATCTTGTCTTTAAATGAAGTGCCAAATGACATTGCCATTGAAACTGAGGGCATGATTGAAACGACAGTGCGATAATGAGGCAAAGCAGTATACACCAAAACGAAATGGCTAGGAGGAAGGGCAATGATGTATTATGAGACAGACCGAGAACAGGAAATCTTAAAATATCTTCCCTTGGTCGAAAAAGTCGTGAATGGGTTAGACATCAAGCGAAAAGACTATGAGCGCTCTGATTTGATCAATATGGGCGTGATCGGTTTAATGGACGCCTTGAATAAATTTGATAAATCCAAAAAGGTCCCTTTTGAAGGATATGCCTATATTCGTATCAAAGGGGCGATCATTGATGAAGTGCGTAAAACGTCTAAAGTATCACGTTCACGCATTACAAAATTGAATGATTTTTACAAAGCGAAAGACAGACTGGAAAAGACATTGATGCGTACGCCGACAGATAAAGAAATCTGTGCGGAATTGGACATCGGTGAAAAAGAATTTGCAAAGATCCATGAAACGGTGCACCAATTAGCTTCCGTGTCTCTGGAAGATGTGTTGTTTTCGGAAGACGGACATGATGTTGAGGTGTTGGATATGTTGGAAGACACATCGGCTGTGAATTCTGAAGAACAACTGTTGGACATGGAACGAAAACAACTATTGGCTGTGGCCATTAAACGATTGGATCAACGTGAGCAGCAAATTTTAAATATGTTGTATGTAGATGAATTGAGTTTGAAAGAAATCGCCTATGTTTATGACTTATCGGTACCGCGTATTTCACAGATTCATGGGAAAATGATTGTAAAACTAAAAGGTTACATGAAAGAGGCTTACAATGATTAGAGGATTGATTACTACTAATAGGAACTTACATATTTTAGAAAAGAAACAGGAAAATTTAAGTACCTCTGTAGCAAATTTAAATACTGCAGGGTACAAAGAACAAGAAATCATTCAAAGTACGTTATTGGAACAGAATTTGTTCAATCGTTTGAATGGTCCAGAGTTGAATCAACAATTAGAGGTAGGCGGACTTCCTTTGGGCAATCAAATAGATGAAGTTTACCGTGATTTCAGTCAAGGCGGTATCCAATTGACCAATTCTAGTACGGATCTGGCGATTCAAGGAGATGCGTTTTTTACTGTTGAAACGGGCGCTGGAGAAGTGATGTACACACGTAATGGGAATTTTACGGTAGATGCAGAAGGGTTCTTAGCTACTCAGGATGGGAATCGTGTCTTGAGTACGACGAATGATCCAATCCAAGTGGGCAGTATGGAATTTACCGTTTCTAACAATGGAACAGTGATTGAAACAGGACAGCAGCTGCAATTGACGACATTTGCTGATCCAGCTGGCCTTACGAGTACGGGAGATACATTATTTGCCGGAAACGGCGGAGTGATGACTGGAGATAGTGTGGTCTTGCAATCAGCTATTGAAGGTGCGAATACGAATACGGCTGATGTGATGGTTGATTTGATGCAGATATCGAGAGAATTTGAAGCTAATCAAAAAATCTTGCAAGCAGCAGATCAAACGCTGCAAAAAGCTGTGAATGAATTAGGTAAAGTATAGAGTAAGTTGAAGAAGGAGGACAAGAATGAGTATTTCGTTAAGCACCAGCAGAAGCGGTATCCATGCACATCAAAAAGCAATGGATGCTATTGCAAATGACATTGCCAATGTCAATACAACTGGCTACAAATCAAAGCAAGTCAATTTCCGTGAATTAATGTCGAATCAGTTAGTAGAAGATAGATTGCTGTTGGCAGACAACGCAGAAAATACCAGCATCAGTACGGGAGCATTGAGTGGGATAACCACCTCAGACTTCACCCAAGGATCGTTAACCGAAAGCGGTGGGACGTTCCACATGGCGATTGCTGGGAACGGATTTTTTGGTGTCACAGATCCTGCTGGACAATTTTATTTGACCAGAGATGGCGGTTTTCAATTAACCGGAGATGGTACTCTGACAAATGGACGCAACGAATCATTGGTCATGAATACGACACTGCCTGTTGGTTCATGGCCTCAGGGAGATATCGTTATCCAAGAGACGGGCACAGTTATTGTCCAAGGTCTGAATGGTGAGGAAACACAAGTGGGGAACATTCCTTTATTTTACCCTAGTGTTCCAGACGCATTGCAACCTGCCGGCGGAAACAATTACCAAGTTCCTGAAGACATCGAGTTATTGACGTCAAATGGAAACAACGATGCATTCGGTACAATCCAACAAGGCTATCTGGAGAGCTCCAACGTAGACTTAGCCAGCACATTTACGGATATGATCGTCACCCAAAGAGCCTATTCCCTAAGCCTGAAAACGGCCCAAAGCAGTGATGAAATCATGGGAATGATCAATAACTTTAAACAATAGAGAGTGGAGTAAGGCGTTAAGCTCTCCGGAAAAAATAGAACCGATGAGAGTTAGGTGCACTTTACCTGACACTCATCGGTTCTATTTTGGGAGTGGGAGCTGCCTTACGCAACTTGTTCAAGCTAGAGAGTGGAGTTTATTTATCGAAAAGAGCAAGCACCAACGAAAGTTAGTAGTTTTTACTGACTTTTTGTGGGTGTTTTTTTGATAAGTGCGCTATTTATTAATAGAGGTTTACGAATAAGCTTTGATTATTAAGTAGAGGTTAGTTACTTCGTAAAAGGACTACTGACTAAGTTGCAATTGTGAAGTAGAGCCTTCTTACTTCACAAAAGTACCACTGATTAAGTTGCAATTGTTAAGTAGAGCCCTGTTACTTCACAAAAGCACCACTGACTAAGTTGCAATTGTTAAGTAGAGCCTTCTTACTTCACAAAAGTACCACTGATTAAGTTGCAATTGTTAAGTAGAGCCCTGTTACTTCACAAAAGTACCACTGACTAAGTTGCAATTGTGAAGTAGAGTCCTGCTACTTCACGAAAGCACCACTGACTAAGCAGTAATTGTTAAGTAGAGACCCTCCTCAATAATAGTAGTCGTTTTTGAAAAACAGCTAAAGACTATACTGTTTTAGTAGTAGAACAACAAGTTTAATTAAAAAAGGAATGTGGACTTATTGTCCACATTCCTTTTGAAATAAGTGATTTAGTTGGCTTCTGTTTCGCCGATTACTTCTGGCTGTGCGTCTTCTGCGCCTTCTTCAGCAACTTCCTCAGTACGAGGAGCAGAAACTGTTGCTACCAAAGTCTCAGGGTCTTCCAAGATTTCTACATCTGGAATTTCATCTAAGTCAGCAACCGTCAATGTGTCTCCGATTTCTAAACTTCCTGCATCTACAGTAAATTCATCAGGCACTTTCTCGGCTACTGTTTCTACAGACACTTCGTAGATTGCTTGTTCCAAGATACCCACTTTTATATTTTCGGTATTTTCTAATACGACTGGTACATTTACGGTTAATTTTTGTCCAGCTTTTAATGTTTGCATACTCACATGAAGGATTTGGTTTTTTAATGAGTGGCGTTGAACTTCTTTAATGTAAACTTGTCCAGTTCTACCACCTTCAACAGCAACATCAAAAATGGCACTGTCACCTTGTGTTTTTAAAATAGTCGCAATATCTTTTTCATCTAACAAAACAGGGATTGAATCTTCGCCTCTTCCATAAATCACTGCTGGAATTTGATCTTTACGACGATCCTGGTTTGAAGCGCCTGTTCCTACTGTGTTTCTTTTGATAGCTTTTATTTCCATGTTTGTTTCCCCCTTAAGATAATTACCTCACAACTAATCATAAAGGAAATCAAATTAAAATGAAAGCGATACGCATTGAGAGAGACTGCATGAACTCTCTCAATAGCTGTTTGTTTATCCAAAGGGACAGACAGAATAAAATCAAACCCTTACTTTTTTTGTGAAATAAGGAAAAGACTACTGTATCAAGGTTTTCTGCATTTTGAATGTCAGAATAATTACAAATTGTTGCAATAACATATTTTATTTTACGGATCGTCCGTATTTGTCACACATCTGCAAAGAACACTTACTTTTAATACAAAAGCAATAAGGAATCATAACAAATCCCCTTTTTTGCTTTTTTTCTTACCGATACGTGTTACGATTCATTTCGTGGCAGAGGAACCCATTAATAGAACACTTAAAGAATTATCTTTAAAGCTATTAAAAATTTCAAGGGACTCTGGAAATGCATTTACTGCATTTGGAATAGAAAGGGAGAAAATAATGAGAAACATGAAGTCGAAATTAGTAGCTGCAGGATCAACTTTAGCCCTCGTAGGACTCTTCTCAGTAGCGAACCCATCTGAAGCATCAGCAAACGAATATACCGCAAACTCATGGCAAGCACGTACAGTAACCGAAGTTAAAAATGACATTAAAAGTGATGAAAATGGTTCAAAATACACTTTCCAATGGGGAGATACGTTATCAAGTATTGCTTTAGCAACAGATATCTCTGTAGATTCATTAGTTAAAATCAATGACATCAACAACGCAGATATGATCATCGCGGGAAATTCTATTCACTTATCAACTGACCATTCAGTGGTAACGGTTGAAAACAACGATAATGTGAAAACTTATGATGTTAGTGAAGATGAAGTGAAAGAAGTCGAAACTCCTGAAGAAACTGAAGTTGTAGAACCCGAAGTTGCAGAGGAACCTGAAGCAACTGAACCTCAAACGACTGAAACTGAAACTGCTGAAGCAAGCGAAACAGCAGAACAAACTGGTGAATGGATTACTGTAGAAGCAACAGCTTACTCAACGAATCAACCAGAATTAAGCGATACAACTTATACAGGTATCAACTTAAACGAAAACCCAAATGTTATTGCCGTTGACCCAAGCGTTATCCCATTAGGATCAACTGTATATGTGCCAGGATATGGAACATTTATTGCTGGAGATACAGGTAGTGCAATCAATGGACACCGTATTGATGTTCACATGACCGATTTAAATGCTGCTCTTCAATTTGGAAGAAAAACTATTGATGTTCAAATTTTAAACTAATTCAATACAGCTATTAAAATAGACCTGACTATTCGCAAAAGAATAGTCAGGTCTATTTTAATACGAAAGAAAGCAATGCTTGGTTGAATATCTGTCAATAACTCGTATACTAGAACTAAAGAGAAATACTAGAGGAGTTGAAGAAAAAGTGACAATTAAAATGATTGTGGTGGATATGGATGGAACCTTTTTAGATGACAAAAAAGAATACAATCGTGAACGATTTAAGCGGTTGTTTACTCGGTTGCAAGAAAAAAACATCCAATTTGTCGTAGCTAGTGGAAATCAGTACGCCCAATTAAAGTCATTTTTCCCAGACACCTATCAAGATATGACTTTTGTGGCTGAAAATGGAGCTTTCATCATTGAAAAAGAAAAAGAGGTTTTTACAGAGAACATTCCTTTTGAACTGATCCGACATACATTACAGATTATTGAAAAAATACCAGATATATCAGTCATAGTATGCGGGAAAAAAAGTGCCTATGTATTAGATTCCTCAGACAAAAGGTTTATTGATATCGTCCGCATGTTTTACCATAAATTGACGATAGTTGAAAAA
The DNA here is from genome assembly GCF_045528365.1 of Desemzia sp. FAM 23988. NCBI lineage: Bacteria > Bacillati > Bacillota > Bacilli > Lactobacillales > Carnobacteriaceae > Desemzia > Desemzia sp. FAM 23988. The sequence continues at coordinate 50,451 of NZ_JBGQQS010000005.1, read as the reverse complement.
TTTCAAGATATAGATGACCAAATCTTGAAATTGGCACTAGGGTGCTCAGAATCGCAAACGAGTTCTATACATGAGCAATTAAAAGAACTATTAATGGAAGAAATCACTCCAGTCAGTTCCGGGAGAGGGAGTATTGACTTAATCAGGACAGGCACACATAAGGCGAATGGGCTAAAGAAATTAGTTAAAGAAGAGAGGATAAAGCCCGAGGAAGTGATGGTTTTTGGAGACGGCGGAAACGATATCGAAATGCTGCAGTTTGCCAAATACAGTTTTGCGATGGCTAATGCAGATTGCGAGATTAAAAATAATGCAGCCTACGAAGCCCCTTCCAATAATGAAGAAGGTGTACTGGAAGTGATTGAACAATTTATTTTACAAGGAAATCTGCTAGAACAATAAAGAGTATAAATGCTCGACAAAAAAATCTAGGTCAGTTGAAGAGAGTCATACTTCTCCCAATGACCTTAAATTTTTGTCTAGCCTGCTCAAATGATCTGTGCTAGTAGAGAACGATCATATAAAAAATCGTTACCCCAATAGCTGCTCCCACAATAAAATAAAGCAGCATTTGCAGCAAGAGATACCAGTCCATTTTGTTGGCAGCATCTTTTTTCTTGTTTGTGGCGGATGTTGCAGGGTCATCTCGTTTAGATAAAAGGAAAAATCCAATCCCTACAATGATTCCGACAACGGATAAAAGAGACTGAGATACTTCTGGCCGAAGATACCCAACCACTAATCCCGTCAAAACGGCAAATAGCAATAAACTGTAACGTCCGATTTTATTTTTCATTACGTATCTCCTCGATGGATAAAGATTTAGTTATCTTTAAATAAGATAATTAAATTATACCATTATTCTGGAAATGAGACCGCTTAAATGTAATATAAGAAAATGAATAGTGGAACATCAATGATGTCATCCCACTAAAGGAGAAGATCAAAAATGAAAACATACTTATCTATTCTTGTTCTTTTGTCGCTGACTGGTTGTGCTGCTAAGGATACAACCTCAAATGAAATGGAACCTGATAACGTTTCTTCACTCGAAAGCAGCACGGAATCTGTTTCTGAAAGTGAGGCAGAAGAAACACGGATTTCGTTTATTGGTGTAGGAGATAACTTGATTCATGAAGAAATTTATACAGATGCTCAAACTGAAGAAGGTTCGTATGACTTTTCCTCTATGTATCAATATGTTAAAGAAGATATTCAGACAGCAGATGTAGCTTTTATCAACCAAGAAACCATGCTTGGCGGAGATGATTTAGGTTTCTCAGGCTATCCTTCATTCAATACACCAAGTGATATGGCTGAAAATTTAGTAGAGACTGGTTTTGACCTTATCAACTCCTCCAGCAACCATTCTTTGGACAAAGGGACTGAAGGTGTTTTAAATGCTTTAGAAACGTGGTCTGACTATCCTGAAGTGACTTATACAGGAGTATTTAAGGATCAAGAACAGCGAGACACTATTCCTATTTTTGAGAAGGACGGAATTACATTTTCATTGTTGACCTATACGTATGGTACAAATGGGATCGAGCCTGAGTATCCTTATTTGGTCAATTATTTTAGTGACGAATTGATCACTCAAGATGTCACACAAGCAAAAGAAATCAGTGATGTGGTGTTGGTCTCGGCACATTGGGGAGATGAACACACTTTTGCTCCTAATGAGTTTCAACAGCATTACGCTCAATTATTTGCTGATCTTGAAGTAGACGTTGTTTTTGGAACTCATTCCCATACTATCCAACCAGTAGAATGGGTCCAAGGAGAAGAGGGAAATGAAACTTTAGTGATTTATTCTTTAGGCAACTTTTTAGCTGCGACTACTTCAGACATTAATTTATTGGGCGGGATGATCGCTTTTGATGTTGTTCAACAAAATGATCAAGAAATCCACGTTGAACAGGTCAAATGGACTCCGCTGGTTATTTATTATGAGAATGAAGTAGCAAAGAACCTTGATACCCGGGAAAACTTTGCTGTATATAAATTGGAAGACTACACAGACGAGTTGGCAGAAACGCATGGATTAACTGGGTTTGAAGATAATGATGTATCCATCGATCAGTATCAGCAGTTGATAAAAAAAGTTATTGATCCTTCATTTTTAGAGGAGTAATGAAAAAGCAGGGGTTGGCTGTTTAAGAGCACACTGAGGAGATAGAGCTGGTGGCTTCAGAGAAGGCTGGTTGATCTGTAACATAGCGGATGGACTTGATAAGAGCTGTCTCAGAGCCATTTGGTGTGGTTCAACCAATCCGAATGTCGCTGATAAGCCTTGTCAGCGACATTTTAGATACTCGAATAAGCCGAATGAAATGGGATAAAAGTGCTTTTTCTAAAATAATAGTCTCGCCTCTTTAATATTAATTAAATACAAAGTAAAATGCACTCCCACTATTGGATGAAGAATCTAATAGTTTTGGGAATGCATTTTTTCTAGGGGCTTTTTGTTCCAACCCCTTCTTTTAGTTAAAACTAATCCTATTGTACGTGCTTTAATTGAAGAATCGTTTCTTTATCTGAGTGTGTACCCATTTGGAAGGTTTCTGTGTAAGCTTCTGGCCCTTTGCCAGTCAGTACGACATAATCTCCAGGTTTAGCCAACTTCTGAGCTTCCTGAACAGCAAGTGTACGGTCCATAACAATCTTGACATGGTCTGTAAGATTAGCTTCTGTTATTAACTGTTGATAAACGTCTATCATGTCCTCTTCAGAAACACCATTCAGATCATCTGTCGTCAATAAAGTATACTGACTTAGTTGATGAGAGGTCTCGAGCATCAAAAGGCGTTTCGTAGCATCTCGATTTCCGCGAAAACCAAAAATATGGATGATATTGTGGGCATCGAATTCGCGAATAGATTCCAGACAATATTGTAAGGCTAAATCTGAGTGTGCGTAATCAATGATGTAGTGAACCCCGTCAATAACGGCTGCCTGTTCAAATCGACCAGGGACGCCTGGAAAGTCCTTCAGATGTTCGCTGATTTCTTGAATAGAATGTCCTAAGTCAAACACCACAGCACCTGCCATCGACAAATTATACATATTGTGTACTCCGATCAAAATTGACTGCAGAGTAGAAACAGATTTATGAGTATCGATCTGAATGTCTTTACCTATTCTCGAAATGAGCCTAAATACAGCATCCTCATTTGTACCAACTGAAATGGTTTGAACATTTTTAGAAGCTAAGCGGTGTACTAACTTATTTCCCCAAGCATCATCAAAATTGATCACAGCTTTTCCAGTAGGTTTTAATTTGTCGAAAAGCAGTGCTTTTGCTTCAAAATATTCTGCCATTGTATGGTGATAATCTAAATGATCGTGTTGCAGATTAGTAAACAATGCATAATCAAACGTTATTCCTTCTAAACGATATTGAGTTAATCCGTGAGAGGATACTTCTACAATGATTACTTGGTCATTGGAATGAGCCATCATTTGATGGAGAAGTAATGAACTAGGCGTTGTATTTGATGACTTTGAGGTCTCACCATTAATCACGTATTCAATAGTTCCTATCAGTGATGTAGTGTAGCCCGCTTTTTCCAACAAATGCCTTAATAAATAACAAGTAGTCGTTTTTCCATTTGTTCCAGTGACTCCAATTACTATTTTATTGGAAGAAGGATTGCCGTAAAAAATATTAGCTAGCTGACCGAGCATTTTACGACTATTTTCTACTAGCATATAAGGAGTACTCATCAGATCGTTTTGAGGGGTCTCTCCGATGATCAAAGAAGCACCGTTCTTTACTGCATCCGTAATGTAGTTGTGTCCATCGAATTGATATCCTTTGATAGCAATAAATATCATTCCTGATTTTATGTTTCTTGAATCATCCGTTATACCAGTAACTTCCATTTCAGGATTTAGGCCTGAAAATTCAGATAAAGAAGAGAAGGATTCAAATAATGTGTTTAGTTTCATTTGGAAAAGTGGCCTCCTTCTATAAGACAGTCAGTATATATAAAAACAAAATCATTTTAGTTAAATGGATGTATTTTTTGTTTAAAAAGTTTCATCAATCTCAAATAAAAAACCACAAGGAAGCCTTTTGCGCTGGATAAAATCTGTAAACATGAGTTTAAAAATACCTTACTATATCAAACGTTATTTGTTTAAAGGGATAAAGAGTGGTCAGTAGGTGCTGCGGAAAATGAGGGATTTCTTAAATAAAAAATAGAAAAGAGGATATCCATCCGGAAAAACCGGATGGCTGAAGAAATCAGTGGAAAGTAAAAGGGTGTTGTTTTAAAGTCGTTAATTGTTTCTCAAGTTGATGAGTCTCATATTGCTGTAAAGTTGAAAAGTCATTCTTTAAGGATTGATCTGCTTCGGCTAAAAAAAATGCATCCAGAACAACCGTATTTTCATAAATATCCGTCACTCTACTCAATGATCTTTGTATTTTTTTCATTTGTTTTTGTTCTTTTTTGTATTTTTTATTTACTAGAGGGGGAAAGCTTTTTAAAATATAGCGGTAAGTCTTTGCTTTTTTCCGCGCTTCATGGACCTCTTTTGCATCCTTGTAGTCCAAATGTGAGAGCATCTTTTGCAATGATCGATGTTTTTTCTGAATCTTTTTTTTAGCAAAGCTCTCGAAGTCTTCAGTTTCCAATATTAATGGAACCCAATCAACAGTATCGGCCCATTCCAACAGATTATTTAAAATAGTCCGAAATTTCTTTTGATTACTGGAATGTACCAGTCTTCTTTTTTCTTTTTCGCGATTCTCAGCCATAACAGCCAATACAGCGGTACCGTTTTCTAATAAACTGGGTTCTTCTTCAATAATCGTGTTCACTCTATCGATCAAAACATCCAACTCACGCAAATGGGAAAATTGTTGAAACGCCTCTTTTGCAGGAACTTTAGCTTTTTGATAGACATTATCTGGCAATAACGGTTTTAGGAAAGAGAGCAATGAGCGGAAGTGGCGAATCTGGACTCGAAAACGATGAGTGGTTTCTTCATCAGCAGGATCTTCAAGAAAAGCTTGATGTAAACTTTGTATCTTACGGAGCTGAGATTGGAGCAGTAATCTGACTTTAATGGAATCATTAGTGTCTACTGAACCTAGATGTTTTAAAGAAACAGGCTGATGAAACCACAACAAATCACTTTTAGCAGAATTCTTCAGCTGAATAGCAGCACAGGAACCTTTATCAAATGGTAAGGAAACTCCTGTCAAGTGCTCAATCCAAATGCTTAAAGTAGGCTCATGTCCAACTACGATGGCCGTACAGTCTTTAGGAAGACTATCCAGTTCTTTAATCAATAACTGAATATCTCCTGCAGAGATAAATTCTTTTTGAACAATATCGGGATTTCCAAAAGACTGAGCCACAATCTCAGCCGTTTCATAGGCACGTGTCAAGGGACTAGACCAAATGAAAATTGGGTGTTGTGTATCCAATAAATACCGGAGATTTGGAGCGGAAGCCTGCAGTTCTTTTTTACCTTTGGGAGTTAGTGTGCGATCATAATCTGGTTTATCGTTAGTTTTTTTCTCTGCTATGCCGTGACGAAACAACCATACTTGTCGTCTCATTATATTCCTCCTTCCGATACCAAAGCGTTAACCATACTATAAAAAAATAACCAGCCAATTCTTGTTCACTATTATAGGTACTTATATTATCGCTTCTTTAATGGAATTTATCCACTAATACGATAAGGTGGTTCAGTTGTCTATCGGTTAGAGAATAATGAGTGGAGGAATATCAAAAATCTCCTAGAGTTTATAGGGAGAGTATGATAAGATTGAAACTAATTTATGAAAATAGGATTAAAATCCATATATGTAGGAGGAACCAGCAAATGAAGAGAATTAAAATAGGCTTAGTGCCGAAATTACTCATTGCTATTATTTTAGGAATACTTTTTGGCCAATTGGACATTTTGCCCACCGTTATTTTGCAGATTCCAATTACAATATCCAGTTTATTTAGTAGTGTATTATCCTTTATTATTCCACTCATGATTATTGGTTATGTAATTGTTGGTATTGCGGACTTGACTCAAGGTGCAGGGAAGTTATTAGGAGCGACGACACTTATTTCCTATGGATCAACATTAGTAGGTGGGGTAATTGCTTACGCTATAGCATCAAATGTATTCCCCATATTCATCACTCCTGAACTAAGTGAAAGTGTCACAGATAGTGGTGCAGGTTTAGCAGCCTTATTTACGATTCCCTTAGAGCCGATGATGGATGTCACCTCAGCGATTGTATTTGCATTCTTATTTGGGATCAGTATATCTTGGCTGAGAGGACAAAATAAAGGAGAAACGATTTATCATTTCTTCAATGACTTCAGTGCTATTATTACTCGTATATTGAATTCATTTATTATTCCGGGTTTACCAATTTATATTTTTGGAAATTTCATCAACCTCAGTTATACAGGATCAATTCAATCTATTTTAGCTGTATTTTGGAGAGTATTCTTGATCGTTTTAGCTTTACAGTTATTGGGAGTTGTGGTGTTATTTACTATTGCAGGTATTTACCGTAAAGAAAAACCTTGGCAATTTATTAAAAACCAAGTGCCAGGCTACATCACTGCTGTCGGAACACAATCATCGGCAGCTACGATACCAGTTAACGTAGAGATTGCCAAGAAAAATGGCGTCTCACAACAAATTCGGGAATTTGTTGTGCCGCTATGTGCTACGATTCATTTGTATGGAAGTATTACAACGGTCACTTCGTGTGTAACAGCAGTACTGATCATGTATGGAATTCCATTTGATTTTCCGATGATGCTGAGTTTTATATTGGTACTCGGCGTAGCTATGGTAGCAGCCCCAGGCGCTCCAGGCGGGGGGATAATGAGTGCTTTGCCTTTCTTGCCTCTAGTCGGTATTCCTACAGCAGGGCCGATTGCGACATTATTGATCTCACTCTATCTGACTCAAGATAGTTTTGGAACAGCTGCAAATGTCTCAGGCGATAACGCGATTGCGTTGATTGTAGATAAGATTTACCATACTAAAATCTTGAAAGATAAGTCATGGACTCCAAAAAAGAATTTTGAATCTAGTATTTTAGAAGAAAATAATCTATAAGTAAAAAGACTATCTGAAGTAAAAGGGGTGCTGGCCCCTAAAAGTGAGAGTTTTTATTATACAGCTGATTGGCTGGTTTGAGTTCGGTATTCAACCGGACTTAAGCCAGCCAATTTTGCTTTTGCTCGAACATGATTATACCATTCGATGTATTCCTCGTTTCTTGACCTATATTGGTACTGTCAGCTTTGATCAGAATGGGAGATTGGTGTATATCGTGGCTTGTTCCAGTGGGATGCTCTATCCAACGTGAAAGAGACGTTCGTTCGATGAGTGAATGAAGGTTATTCTTCAAGTGAGTATTAAATTGTTTCCCACTTGAAGAATAAAATCGATTTACTCATCAAGTGGACATAAAATTAAGTCTCACTTGAAGAAAAAATTTGGTTTATTCATCAAGTGAACATTAAATTAAGTTTCACTTGAAGAATAAACTAAAATAATAGTGCCGCTGGCTGTCTCTGACTCATATTTTTTTCTATTCAGGCAACATTTAAGGATAAAGGGATGAGAAACACACGGTTTCTTCATTATAAATAATAAATGATAGCCAAAGGACCTTTTAAATATTTTTGGTCTCTTGTAACTTAGATTCTTCACTAGATTTTGCCATAAAAAACGACCTCTAAAAATTAGATTTTGCTCTAACCTTTTTAGGGGTCGCTACCCTTCAGATAATCTTTTTTAGCAGAACATTTTATAAATACCAGAACCAGTGCCAGAGAACTTCTTTTGATAAGACAAAAAAAGAAATAAAGTCTATTTAAACTTCATTTCTTTTTGAAAAAGGGTCGGAGGCTTTCCGTAATACTTTTTAAATAATTTGCTAAAGTAATAAGCATCTTCGTAGCCTACCAGTTTTGAAATCTGGCGGATACTGATTGCTATGTCCTCTTCAATGATCTCTTTAGCTTTAGATAACCGCAGTTGAATGAGGTAATTGATCAAGGTTTCGCCAGTATGATCTTTAAAAATACGTGATAAAGAAGCAGGGCTAGTGTAAAAATGCTGAGCAATTTGGTTTACGGTAATGTCTTCCATGTAATGATTTTCAAGAAATAGAACCACTTCATCTACCAAACTGATTTTTTCTTTTTCTTCTTCTGTCAGCAATAACGAACTTTCTGTTAAAGGCAGCATAGCAGCGTCTCGTAAAAGTAAAACAAATAATTTCAATACTAATGATTTCAACAATAACTCTGAACCGGCTTTTGATTGTTCGCGTTCGATCAGAATTTCTTGGCAAGTATCAAAAAAAGAATGGTTGTGTTCAGATAGTTTAATGATTGGATTCGTAATAGGAAAATAATCTTTTGGGAATCGATCAACGTTAAAATTACGGATACCAATATGAATTTGGACATTTCTCATTCCCGTATCCGAGTATTCATAATGACTGATGCCCGGGTTAAAGAGTACGACGGTTTGTTCGCTTAGACGAGTAGTGTTCCCCTCTATATTATAGAAAATTTCTCCGCTGACGATCACACTCATTTCTACAAAATCATGATGGTGATTTTTCCCTTGAAAACGATCTTTAGATTCTGCGTCAAAGATATAAAGGATCTCTGGGTTAAACGTTTTTGCATCAATTTTTAACATGCTTACACCCCACTTCATGTTACGGCAATTATTTTGAACATTCAGAATAAAGCTATATTCAAATTATAGGTTATCTGAAAAGCGAACTCAATAAGGAAGATCGATAGAAATAGCGAAAACGGGATTTTTTTAGAGCGCTTACAGATCTATGCGATATTTCTTTAGTTAAATTAGGCTAGAGAGTATAAAAAAGAAAAGATTTAAAGGCTTACCTGTTGCTAACGCGTTAGTTTATACTGTTTGACTAAACCAGCTCCTTATCTTTCGAAGCATCATCTTTCTAAGCGAGCTTCGAGCCTCAGCTCCTCGGAGAAAATCATCCCCTTTTTAGAGGACGAAAAGAGTCCTCTAAAAAGGGGATAGATTTTTCTATCGGAGCTAAACGAGGCTCGAAGCATCTGGTAATTTTATCCATTGTTTTTGTTTGTTATGTCCATTTTATGGGTGGTTGTTTTGGTTTATGATGTGGGTAATTGGTTGGGGAGGGGTGTGTTTTATGGCGAGTTTTCGTTGGGTTTGGGGATATATCAAACCTAGTAAACTGAATTGGATTTGGGCGAGTTTGTGGACGGTTATGGTAGCTTTGTTGAACATCGTGACGCCTTATATCGGCGGGATGATTGTAGATGAAGTGATTGATAATAAGCGTGGTTCTTTGTTGGTACCCTTATTGATTATCATGGTCGTCGCGACGGTATTGCGAACAGTATTGCGATATGTTTATCAAATGATGTTTGAAACGATCGGGCAGGAAGTTTTATTTCAAATTCGAGAAGATCTCTATGTCAAACTGCAAGAAATGGATTTCGTTTTCTTTAATACTACTCGTGTCGGGGATATCATGGCACGAATGACTGGGGATACAGATGCTATCCGGCATGCAGTTTCCTGGGTGTATTTTAACGTGCTGGACAATATTGTGCTTTTTATTTCCGCTATTGCTTTTTTAGGCGGAATTCAGTGGCGATTGATGCTGGCAATGCTGGTTGTCACGCCGTTTATTGGGATATTGACCGTCATGTTATCATCTCGGGCAAATGCAGCTTATTACGAGATTCGGGAAAGTTTTTCCAGATTAAACTCCATGGTAGAAGAGAATATCGGGGGGAACAAGGTCGTTAAGGCCTTTGCAAATGAAGACTATGAAACGAAAAAATTTAACAAACGAAATGAAGATTATAGAGAACGCAATTTATTTTCAGCTAAAATTTCGCGTACGTATTTGCCGGTATTGGAAACGTTGGCTGGCTTGCTGTCGGTGATCTCTATTGGATTAGGGGGATTCTTTGTTATTAGAGGGTTGATGACTGTTGGAGAACTAGTTGCATTCAATGGGCTGGTTTGGATGCTGAATGCCCCTATGCGGAATATTGGGGGATACATGAATGATTCGCAGCGTTTTATTACCGCGACGTATAAAATTCGAGAAATGCTGTCTGCTCAGCCGTTAATTCCTGTTGAGCTGCAGAGAAGAGAAAAACGCATCAAAGGAGAAGTAGAATTCCAAAACGTCTCTTTTGCTTTTGCGGATGACCCGGACAATAAAGTATTGGAGAACATTTCGCTGAAAGCTTCTCCTGGTCAAACGTTAGGGATTTTAGGAGAAACGGGCTCAGGGAAATCAACTTTAGTGAATCTCATTTCCCGCTTCTTTGATCCTACAGAAGGAATGGTATTGATCGATGGGGAAGACATAAAAAATTGGAATGTACGGGAATTGAGGAAAAATATTTCCATCGTCATGCAAGATGTGTTCTTGTTTTCCGATACGATCAAGAAAAATATTTCTTACGGGACACCTCAAGCTACATTTGAAAATGTTCGAAAAATGGCTCGAGTTGCTGATGCCAGTCCGTTTATTGAAAAAATGCCGGAACAGTACCAAACTTATTTAGGAGAAAGAGGGAGCGGATTGTCCGGTGGGCAGAAACAGCGGCTGTCGTTGGCACGTGGATTGATGAAAGATCCCTCTATTTTAATTCTCGATGATACGACTTCAGCAGTTGATATGGAAACTGAAGTGAAAATCCAAGAAGGAATGAAAAATGTGAGTTTTGCGAAGACGACTTTTATCATCGCAAACCGGATTTCATCTGTGAAAAATGCTGACGAGATTATTATTTTGTCTAAAGGGAAAATCATCGAACGAGGCAAGCACCAAGAACTGCTCCAAAAACAAGGGGCTTATTACGATATCTACAAAGAACAGCTTGGACGATCAGAGGTAGAGGAGGTATCCGAAGATGGCAGAGAATAGTTTTGAAGAGGACAAGCAGTTAGCAACCAAATTCAATAAAGAAGACTACAAAAGAATCGGAAAATATTTAACGCCGTACAAATTTTCCATCCTGAAAATATTTGCGGTCATCATCTTTTCCAATTTAGTTCTAGTCTTAGGACCTTTTTTAACCAGTATTGTTATTGATGAAACCATTCCAAATCAAGATAGAACCCAGCTTCTTTGGATTACGGTCCTGTATGCATTGGCTATTTTCTTTAATGGTGCTGCTGTACGATACCGATTGTACAACATTACTGAATTGGGGCAAAATGTGTTAAGGGATATGCGGTCTGATTTATTTAACCATTTGCAGCGGTTGTCATTTTCGTTTTACGATACACGGCCGCATGGGAAAATTTTAACTCGAGTGGTCAACTACATCAATACGTTAAGTGACTTACTGTCAAATGGGGTCATCAATGTATTGTCGGATATTTTAAGTATTGTGGTGACTTTGGTATTCATGTTCTCTCTAAATGTCACGTTGACGCTATACAGTTTTATTTTGTTGCCGGTTTTATTTGCGATTACAATGGTGATCAAAAATAAACAGCGGGTGGCTTATGATGAGCTGAGTATTGAACAAGCTAATTTAAATGCTTATATTCACGAAAGTATTGCTGGGATCAAAACGACGCAATCTTATACACGTGAAGGAATGAATTACGATATCTTTTCTAAATTTAGTGACAACCAACGAAAAGCTTGGATGAAAGCCGTTCGAATACAATTTCTATTGGGACCCTTTGTCCAAAACATTGCCACTATCACGATCGCTTTTATCTATTTTGCTGGGATCAGAGGATTAGGAGTGGATGTATCGACGGGGATTTTAATTGCTTTCGTCGGGTACGTGAACAACTTTTGGAATCCCATCATCAATTTAGGGAACTTTTACAACTCCTTGGTTTCGGGTTCGGTTTATTTGGAACGAGTGTTTGAATTGATGGATGTGGAACCCAGTATTAAAGACTCCGAAAATGCTTTTGAAATGCCGCCTGTAAAAGGAGATGTGGAATTCAAAGACGTGACTTTTGGGTACAAAGAGGGACAAACGATTTTTGAAGAATTGAATTTCCACGTAAAACCTGGTGAAACGATAGCGCTGGTAGGGCCGACTGGAGCAGGTAAGTCGACGATCACCAATTTGATCAGCCGCTTTTACGATGTGCAAAAAGGGGCTATTTTAATTGATGGTATTGACATACGGAATGTGACACTGGATTCATTGCGCAATCAAGTAGGGGTCATGTTGCAGGATACGTTTATCTTTTCGGGAACGATTTTAGATAATATTCGTTATGGGAAGTTGGATGCTACAAGCGAAGAAATTGTAGAAGCAGCCAAGATCGTTCGTGCTGAAGAGTTTATCGATAGTATGAAAAATGGTTATCGAACCGTTGTGCAAGAACGAGGCAGTACGTTGTCAGCTGGACAACGGCAATTGATTTCTTTCGCTAGAACGCTGCTGGCCGACCCAAAAGTGTTGATTTTGGATGAAGCAACATCCAGTATTGATACGCAAACAGAAATTCTTCTGCAAGAAGGGTTAGACCGCTTATTGGAAGGTCGAACAGCATTTATTGTAGCTCACCGTTTATCGACTATTCGAAACAGCGATCGTATCTTCTATATCGGCGATAAGAAAATATTGGAAGCGGGAAGTCATGAGGAATTGATGGCGAAAAAAGGATTATATTATCAACTGTATCGGACACAGTCTGATTTATTGCAAAAGGTATAAGTAAAAGCTGAATTTACCACTAGATTTTTTTCGACCATAACAGGCATGAATGAAGAAATTCATTCATGTCTATTTGTATGAGAAAATCACTGATAAATCTTCTGAATAAAGAAAAAAAGGATTAGGATACACTTTTTTAGATTCTTATTGGGTTTGACAGTGAAGTAACGTGTCTCTATTTAACAAAACGCTAGGATTTTAGGGTTGGATTATGAAGTAGTGTGTCTCTACTTAACAAACCACTTGGATTTTAGGATTGTATTGTTCAGTAACGTGACTTTACTTAATAAATCGCTAGGATTTTAGGATTGGATTATGAGGTAACGTGTCTCTACTGAATAATTTACTGTGATTAGTGGATTGGATTATTCAGTAGATCGACTCTAGCGAACAAACCCCTGCGATTTCTGGGCCAGATTGTGAGCTAGAGGACTTTCTAAACTCTAGACGCATGGCATAGAAGCAAAACGTCTTACTCCACGTTCTATTTTTTTATGGTATTCTTATTGGTATGAATATAAGGAAATGAGGACATCAAATGAGTGGAAAAATTTATGAAGCAAAACATCTAGTGAAATATTATGAGTGTGATACCAACAAGAAAATGACATTGCCAATGCTGGTCAACATCATGATCCATACTTCAGGCGAACAAAGTCATTTATTAGGTGTTGGGGACGATGTTGTAAATGAAATGGGATTGTCGTGGGTTATTTTACAATATGAAATGAACTTTAAGCGAGTACCTGAATTTGCTGAAGAAGTGACGATCACAACACAAGCATTGTCCTACAATAAGCTGTTTTGTTACCGTGAATTCAAAGTCTACGGTGCAAATGGAGAAGAGTGCGTTACTGCTAAAACAACTTTTGCTTTGATTGATAGAGAAAAACGGAAAATGGCACGTATTCCAGAAGAAATTGTGGCACCATATGAGGTTGAATTTAATAAAAAATTGGTGCGTACAGCTAAACCGGAAAAAGTAGGAACTGAAGCAACTTCAACTGAGTATCGGGTACGTTTCTTAGATATCGATCGCAATCAGCACGTCAACAATTCAAAATATTTTGATTGGGCGCTAGATACATTAGACTACGAATTTTTAACATCTCATGACTTAGACTACGTCAATATTAAATTTGAAAAAGAAGTTCATTATGGAAATATGATTACAAGTTCCGTCAGTGTGATTGAATTAGAAGATGGAAGAATATCTACGGCGCACAAAATCACTACTGGCGAGACCGTGAATTGTGAACTGAGCATCATTTGGAAATAATAAGGGCTGAAAAAAGCAAATTATCCTTGTAATTAATGTGTCTGTCCTTTACACTTGTAAAAAGTAAGTAAATAAACAGGGTATATGAAAGGATAGAGAGATGTTTAAATTAAATGAGAATACAAAAATTGGAAAAGTAGTATTGAATGTTGAAAATTTAGAGAATATGAAAAATTTCTACAATCTATCTATTGGATTAGATATCAAATCAGAATCGGCTAAAGAAGTTTCTTTTGGACCGCATGGTGAAGATAAAGTGCTTTTGACATTGCAGGAAGTACCTGCTTCAGGAGAAAGAGGTCGTTTTGCTGGGTTATACCACTTAGCTCTTCTATTGCCGTCTAGAAAAGATCTAGGAGAAATCTTGTATCATTTATTGACTGCAAAATATCCACTAACAGGAGCTAGTGATCATGGTTATAGTGAAGCTCTTTATTTAGATGATCCAGAAGGAAATGGCGTAGAAATCTACTGTGACAAACCAGTAAGCGAATGGGATATTCGTGAAACGGGTGAGATCGCTGGAGTTACAGAACCAATGGATGCAGAAGGCGTAATTGCTGAAGCTAAAGAAGCTTTCAAAGGTATGCCGGCTGGAACTTATATGGGACACGTTCACTTATTTGTTTCAGATTTGCAAAAAACAGAAGACTTTTACCAAGATCTATTAGGATTTGATTTGAAATACAACTTCGGTTCGCAAGCGAAATTCTTCGCCGCCGGATTGTACCACCACCAAATCGGTTCTAATGTCTGGGCAGGTACAAATATCCCTGCAGCACCTGAAGGAACAAGAGGAATGGACTACTACACTATCGAATTGGACTCTGTCGAAGATTTTGCTAAAGTAAAAGAAGCCTTGGATGAAAAAGCTTATGCTTACACATTAGATGAAGCAGCCAATACGATTGCCTTAGATGATCCAAACGGCATCCATATCGTTATTGAAGTAGCGCAGAAAGTAAAAAAAGGCGTTTAGCCTATCAGCTTTGATTAAACAAGAACGGCAAAAAAGCCAGAGGACAAATGTTCTCTGGCTTTTTTGGCATTTATTAAGATTCACTCGGATCTCTAGGAGTTCCTGGTGAAAATGGAATACTTTGCTCATTAGTGGTTTGTTCCTTGTTAGAAGTTTTTGCTGGAATATTATCTAGTGAAGGATCTTCATTCGTATCAGCAGGCTTTCCTCTATACGCTTCAGATACTTCACCAATGTTTGAAAGCGTAGGATCGTCTTTTGATTTGATCGGCGAACGGTTTAAGTCTGTACCTTTTCCATTCGTACCTGCTCTTTGTTCAGATAAAATAACGTAACCGCCATTTTTGATAGTTTTATTGTACCGTTCGGTTGTATCAGCATCTAAATCATATGCACCAAGCGGGTTGTTTTCATCACCGTAATTGAATAATTTCGGGTGCCCTTTTTCTACTCCTTTTTTGTCTGCTACCGGATCTACATTTGCTATAGTAAGAGATTCTAAAGCGCCTTTATTTGCGCTGTTGGTTACGACAATAATGTCTGATGAGGTGTACCCATCGGTTAATAAATGTTCTATTTCAGCAGCAGTTTCTTCTACAGAGATATATCCACCTATTACTTTTTTGACCATTGTACGAATTCCTCCTTTATTTAGCTTATGTTCATTTACAATAGTAACAAAATTTGGAAGCGAACCCAAATGATTGAATTGTGTCCGAAAAGTCACGGAGTAGAAGATAACTCTCAGAATCCTTATACATCTAAGCGAAATCCTGTTATACTGTAAAAAAAAGAACGAAAGAGGCTAACATGAATAAAGAAACTAGTTTTAAAGATTTTGCAATCAGCTCTGAAATAGTAGAGGCCGTAACAGATCTTCGTTATTACCACCCAACAGCAGTCCAAGAAAGAGTCATCCCTGTTGCATTACAAGGAGAAGACATTATTGTTGAAGCTCAAACGGGCAGTGGGAAAACCGTCAGTTATGGAGTACCATTAGTAGAAAAGGTAGAATGGGCAGAAAATAAACCTCAAGCTTTAGTTTTAACTCCTACAAGAGAACTTGCGACACAAGTAAAAGAAGATTTAACCAATATTGGACGATTTAAACGTGTTAAAGTCGCGGCAGTATTTGGAAAATCCTCTTTTAAAAAACAACAATTAGAATTGAAACAAAAAAATCATATTGTAGTCGGTACTCCAGGGAGATTACTGGATCATTTGCAAAAAGGAACCTTGAGCTTGGAAAAAGTTCGTTACCTAGTGTTGGATGAAGCAGATGAAATGTTGAATATGGGGTTCATTGAACAAGTAGAATCGATTATTGAATTTGTACCGAAAGAACGCCAAACATTACTATTCTCGGCCACTATGCCAGAAGAAGTGGCGCGACTAGCCGGTTTCTACATGCGTGAAGAAAAAGCATCTATTCAAATTGAAACAGCAGAAGGCAGCAAACCGAACATTCACCAGTCATTTGTGAAAGTGCAAGAAGAAGAGAAAGAACGTCAGCTTCTGAACTTGTTGACGGTTGAAAATCCGGATAACTGCATGATTTTCTGTAATACGCAAGCAGCTGTAAACGAGGTACACAGTTTCTTGAGCAAGGCAGGATTGCCGATTGATAAGCTTCACGGTGGAATGTATCAAGATGACCGATTTGATGTGATGAAAGATTTTAAAGAAGGTCGTTTCCGTTATTTAGTAGCGACCGATGTAGCTGCTAGAGGGATCGATGTGGATAACGTGACTCATGTCATCAACTACGACGTTCCTGTGGAGAAAGAAAGTTTTGTCCACCGTACTGGTCGTACTGGCCGCGCTGGAAAAAGTGGATTGGCGTTAACAATGGTAACTCCAAAACAAATGAGCTGGTGGAGAGAAGTTAAGGAATATACCCATCAAACATTTGAAGAAATTCCAATGCCAAATGCTCGATTAGTACAACGTCATCAACGCGCATTCGATGAAAAAATCGCTACACGTCCACCTTTGAAACGTCCGCGTGAAAAAGAACTGAACAAAAACATTACTAAAGTTTATTTCAATGGCGGTAAAAAGAAAAAACTGCGTGCTGTCGATTTTGTTGGAACGATCGCCAAAATCCCTGGAATCAATGCAGAAGATATCGGGATCATTACGATCCAAGAAGGCTCGACTTATGTGGAGATCTTGAATGGTAAAGGACAACTTGTGATTGAAGCAATGAAGACCAGAACGATCAAAGGAAAACAATTAAAAGTTTTTAAAGCAAAAAAATAAAATCATGGAGTATGGCTTGTGAGCTGCCATGCGCAATTTGCATAGGAATAGAGTCATGAGGATTTTAATCGCTGTATTTGCCGAAGAGCCCGTCCAGAAAAATTCTGGACGGGCTCTTCGGCATCTTTATCTTGAACAAATAGGCTTGATTGAGAAGACGAATAAGGTCTATCTCAGAAGAAAAAGCCCCTTATTAGTCAAGTGGGAATTTATGTGAAGCTCGCTTGATCAGCAAACCAGTACTCTATGATAATTGAACTCCCTCTTAGTACCATATTTCACTGTTTGAAAGCACTATATGGTAGTTGAACACCTGTTTAGTACCCTATCTCACTGTTTGAAAGCACGATATGGTAGTTGAGCATCTTACTAGTACCGTATCTTTCTGTTTGAAAGCACGGTATGGTAGTTGAGCACCTTACTAGTACCGTAACTTTCTGTTTGACAGTTTTATTAGTCAAGTGGGAATTTATGTGAAGCTCACTTGATCAGTAATCTACTTTTATAGATAGATAAACAGAAAAAGCACTCCCGCTACTGAATAATTTTTCAGTAACGGGAGTGCTTTTTAGTGAGAGGTTTTTTGTCCTAATTCTCAATAATTAGTCTAGATTATTTTGCGTAAAGTTCTGCGATTTGTTTTTGAACTGTTTCATTGTCCAAGAATTCATCGTAAGTGGTTTCCGCACGGTCAACAACTCCGTTTGGTGTCACTTCAATAATGCGGTTCGCGATTGTTTGGATAAATTGGTGGTCATGTGAACTAAATAGTAATGAACCTTTGAAAGCGATCAAGCCATTGTTCAATGCTGTAATAGATTCTAAGTCCAAGTGATTAGTAGGGTCATCCATTACCAATACGTTGGCTTTACTTAACATCATTTTAGACAACATACAACGAACTTTTTCTCCCCCTGAAAGGACAGAGACTTCTTTCAGTACTTCTTCACCAGAGAACAACATACGTCCTAAGAAGCTGCGTAAGAATGTATTGTCACTTTCTTCTTTAGAAGCATACTGACGCAACCAGTCAACGATCGTTAACTTGCCATTTGCAAATTCAGCTGAATTGTCTTTTGGTAAATAAGATTGAGAAGTGGTAACTCCCCATTTGATCGTACCTGAATCAGGTTCCATTTCACCCATAATGATTTTGAAGAGAGTTGTGATAGCAATATCGCTTTCTCCTGTGAAGGCTACTTTGTCATCTTTGTTCAAACTAAAGCTGATGTTGCTCAAAATTTGTTTGCCATCGATAGATTTAGAAATGTTTTCCACACGCAATAAGTCATTTCCAATTTCGCGTTCAGGTTCGAAGCCGACAAATGGGTAACGGCGAGTAGAAGGTTGGATATCATCCAAAGTAATTTTTTCCAGTGTTTTCTTACGAGAAGTTGCTTGTTTCGATTTAGAAGCATTTGCACTGAATCGAGCAATAAAGTCTTGTAGTTCTTTTACTTTTTCTTCTTTTTTCGCGTTTTGGTCAGCTTGCAATTTAGCAGCTAGTTGACTAGACTCCAACCAGAAGTCATAGTTTCCAACGTACAATTTAATTTTACCAAAGTCTACGTCACACATATGTGTACAGACTTTATTCAAGAAGTGGCGGTCATGAGAAACAACGATGACCGTATTTTGAAAATTGATTAAGAACTCTTCCAACCATTCGATAGACTTTTTATCCAATCCATTGGTAGGCTCATCCAATAATAGAACATCTGGTTTGCCAAATAAAGCTTGAGCTAATAAGACTTTCACTTTTTGTCCACCAGATAATTCACTCATTTTTAGGTAATGCAAGTCTTCTTGAATGCCTAACCCTTGTAGTAATGTAGCTGCTTCAGGTTCAGCTTCCCAACCATTTAAATCTGCAAATTCTCCTTCAAGTTCGGCAACTTTGATGCCGTCTTCGTCAGAAAAATCAGGTTTCATATAAATAGCATTTTTTTCTTGCATAATGTCATACAAGCGTTTGTGGCCCATAATAACAGTGTCTAAAACCGTTTGGTCTTCATAATCATAATGGTTTTGTTTTAAGGTTGCCATACGTTCATCTGCAGCCATAGAAATATTCCCGGTAGATGGTTGGATTTCACCAGATAAAATTTTTAAAAAGGTTGATTTTCCAGCACCATTTGCTCCAATCAAGCCATAACAATTCCCTGGAGTGAATTTTAAATTCACTTCATCAAATAATTTACGATCAGGAAATTGCAAACTTACGTCCGATACAGTGATCATTAATTTATTCCCTCTATTCTTTATATTGTCGCAGGTCAACTAGTTGTATGTCTCCGGCTTCCAATTTTTTGTTGATCGCGCAACAGAAATTTAAAGTAGAACTCCACAACCAGTAAAAGCCCGATTAGTTCAACTAACATTCAGCGGAGTAAATTGCACCACTAAATGAAGTCTCACTTTATCTGCATAATTTTAGCATACTAATATTTAGAAAGCGATAGTATTGTGCTTTTTCTCATATTCAATAGTAACAATTTGTTCAAAATGAATGAAGATAAGATGGATACAGGACAGAGGGAATTTAATTTAAAATTGGTCAAATGTTATTGCTATTTTTATTTGTGATGTTTATAATATGGTTATCCATATATAGATTGTTTTATTGGATTTACATACTATATATAGTGTTTAGTAGGATTTTAAATATGTTAATAAATGAACTAATTAATAGTGAGTGGGGTAAAAAATGATGAGTCCATTAGTTGTTACGACGAAAAATGAGATGCTGAATGTGATCAAACGAGATGATCGGATGATACCGTATGACCTCGATAAAATAATGAATGCTTTGATGAAGTGTTCATTACAAGTAGAAAATCTGGTAGATGAGTTCCGCATGACTAAAATTTACACTTTAGCTTTGCAAATCGACCACGAAATAGCTCATCGCTTCAAAGAAGACATCAAAATTTATGAAATACAAAGCATTGTGGAACACTGTTTAGTGGAAGCTGGGGAAACTAAGATGGCCGAAGCTTACATCCATTACCGGAGTATGCGGGATATTGAGCGACAACAGTCCACAGATGTCAATCAGTCGATCAACAAGCTGCTTTCACGAGACGAGACCGTTATCAATGAAAATGCGAATAAAGACAGTAAAGTGTTCAATACTCAACGTGATTTGACAGCAGGAAGTGTAGCCAAAGCAATCGGATTGCAAATGCTGCCTAAGCATGTAGCAAATGCCCACTTAAAAGGAAATATCCATTTTCACGATTTGGATTATCAACCTTACTCACCAATGACAAACTGTTGTTTGATCGATTTTAAAAACATGTTTGAAAACGGTTTTAAAGTTGGGAATGCAGAGGTGGAATCACCAAAATCGATCAATACGGCTACAGCCCAAATGGCACAAATCATTGCCAATGTTGCTTCTAGTCAGTATGGCGGATGCAGCGCCGATCGGGTAGATGAATTGTTGGCGCCTTATGCGGAAAAGAATTACCAAAAGCATATAGCAGATGCAGAATATTGGATCGATGGAAAAGAAAGAAAACACAAATATGCATTTGCTAAAACCAAAAAAGATATTTATGATGCTATGCAAAGCTTAGAGTATGAAATCAATACCCTTTATTCGTCTAACGGACAAACTCCTTTTACAACACTGGGATTTGGACTAGGAACGAATGAATTTGAACGAGAGATTCAAAAGGCGATTCTACAAGTGCGTATTGAAGGGTTGGGAAAAGAAAAAAGAACCGCTATTTTTCCAAAACTGGTCTTTACATTACGTCGTGGAGTGAATTTAGAGGCGCAAGA
This sequence comes from Desemzia sp. FAM 23988, assembly GCF_045528365.1. Classification (NCBI taxonomy): domain Bacteria; kingdom Bacillati; phylum Bacillota; class Bacilli; order Lactobacillales; family Carnobacteriaceae; genus Desemzia; species Desemzia sp. FAM 23988. The sequence goes on along the minus strand of NZ_JBGQQS010000005.1, from coordinate 29,420 downwards.
CCCTAATTATGATGTGAAGGCATTAGCAGTTGAATGCAGCACTAAGCGGATGTATCCGGATGTTCTTAGCTACGATAAAATCGTTGAATTGACAGGCAGTTTTAAAGCTCCAATGGGGTGCCGTTCTTTTTTACAAGGCTGGCAAGATGAAAATGGAAATGAAGTAAATTCCGGGCGTATGAATTTAGGCGTGGTAACGTTAAATCTGCCGCGCATTGCTCTTGAATCGAATGGAGACAAAGCGAAATTCTGGAATGTGTTCAGCGAGCGTATGCAGGTCGTGAAAGATGCTTTAGTTTATCGCATTGGTCGAGTAAAAGAAGCGACACCAGAAAATGCGCCTATTTTGTACAAATATGGTGCATTTGGCACGCGCTTAAGTGATGAAGACGCAGTGGATGAAGTCTTTAAACACAAACGCTGCACGGTTTCGATCGGATACATCGGGTTATATGAAGTCGCGACTGTTTTCTATGGTCCAAATTGGGAAACCAACAAAGAAGCTAAAGAATTTACTATAGAGATAGTGCGTCAAATGAAGCAAAATGCTGACGTTTGGGCTGCTGAATACGATTATCACTTTAGTGTTTATTCTACGCCTTCTGAAAGTTTAACAGATCGTTTTTGCCGATTGGACAAACAGAAATTTGGAGAAATCGCTTGTATTACTGATAAAGAATATTATACCAATAGTTTTCATTATGATGTGCGCAAACAACCGACTCCATTTGAAAAAATCGAGTTTGAAAAAGTCTATCCGCAGTATTGTTCCGGCGGCTTTATCCATTATTGCGAGTATCCAGTACTGCGTCAGAATCCAAAAGCTCTGGAAGCCGTATGGGATTTTGCGTACGACCGAATAGGTTATCTAGGTACGAATACTCCTATCGATCATTGTTACAAATGTGGGTACAATGGCGAATTTGAACCAACCGCTAAAGGTTTCCAGTGCCCAGCGTGCTTCAATACAGACCCAATGACTTGTGATGTGGTAAAACGGACTTGCGGGTATTTAGGGAATCCGCAACAACGCCCAATGGTCCATGGACGTCATGAAGAAATCGCGGCGCGTAAGAAACACATTACAGATGAACGCACTTATCTTGTTTAAAAGCATAATGAGTGGAGGAGGACGATAAAATGGCGCCTAGAATTCCACAGCAGCCAAAACCTAAAGCTTGGCTGTCTGAAAAGTGGACCCAGAAAAAAATAGCGGACTATAAACCCTTTAATTTTGTGGATGGAGAAGGTATTCGATGCAGTGTTTACGTCAGCGGATGCTTGTTCAACTGCCCGGGCTGTTACAATAAAATCGCTCAAGATTTTTCATACGGAGTAGAATACACACAACAACTAGAAGATCAAATTATTGCTGATCTAGGACAGACTTATGTCCAAGGGTTAACTTTGTTAGGCGGGGAGCCGTTCTTGAATACGCCAGTATTGCTGCAATTATGTGAGCGTGTACGACAAGAATTCGGCCGAACAAAAGATATCTGGTCGTGGACAGGTTACAAATGGGAGAATCTGCAACAGGAGTCTGCGGATAAGTTAGCTTTACTCCATTATGTGGATGTCTTAGTAGATGGTCCTTTTATCTTAGCTGAGAAAGATTTAACGAAAGCCTTCCGTGGAAGCCGTAACCAACGGATCATTGATGTAGCCAAGACGAAATCAACCGGTGAAATAGTCCTTTATATTGATGATTGATTATGGTTGATAAAAAGATCAAAATTTTTGTAAAAAAGAATGGTTTTAATTGACAAATTATATGGGTTTGTTTATAATAATTATAAGGTAATAGAAAAACTAAACAAAAACAAGGAGGATTTTTTCATGGCAAATCAAGAAGTACAAGAGTATTTGAACAACACAGTAGCAACATTGGGTGTATTTTATACGAAATTACATCAACATCATTGGTACGTAAAAGGATCTCACTTCTATACACTGCATGAAAAATTTGAAGAATTGTATGATTCAGTTAATGAAGTTTTCGATGAAGTAGCTGAACGGTTGATCACGATCGGCGGTAAGCCTTACTCTACATTGAAAGAATTTATAGATCACTCAGCTATTCAAGAAAGTCCTTATACAACAGAAAAAGCGGCTACTGAAATGGTGGAAGCAGTTGTGGCTGATTTAAGATTATTAGCAGATAGTTTAACAAAAGGAATCGAATTAACGGGTGAAGCTGGAGACGACGTGACACAAGACTTATTGATCGGGTATAAGACCGATGTGGACAAAAACATTTGGATGTACCAAGCGTTCTTAGGAGAAAGCCCAGTAGAATAACCATTTATTAAAGAGGTCAGGAAAACAAACATTCCTGGCCTTTTTTTTTCAGGTCTTGCAAAATCCTTTATTGATTCAATGAATAGGAAAGATTTCTTTTCTAATAGGAAGAAAAATGACATAATAGAGTTGAAGTCGAGTTTGAATAGGGGGATAACGAATGAACGAAAAAGGTATTTGGTTATTGAATGAAATGAAACCCGAGCACTTTAAAAAGGCGCAAGAAATAGCACCTGATTATGACTTGATTAAAGGGTGGGAGGAAAACAGTGAACTGGATTACCCTGTAGAAAAGATTGAAGTTGTTTACGGATGGGATAAAGACAAAGTACAAAAAGCAGGCTTATTCGATACAGAAGATAGCCAATTAAAATGGATACAAGCCAGTTCAGCTGGAGTGGATTACATGGACTTGACTCATTTGGAAGAACAAAAAATCTTGTTAACGAACGCTAGCGGTATTCACAGCGTACCTATTGCGGAATCCGTATTCGGGATGTTGTTGGCATATGGAAGAAAAATCCAGCAAGCCGTTATAGATCAGACGCAACATGTTTGGAGAAAAGAGCAGGTACTGATGGAGTTGTCTGGTAAAACGATCATGATCGTAGGAACTGGGCACATTGGTAAAGAAGTAGGGCGCTTGGCAAAAGCCTTCAATATGAATACGATCGGTATCAATCGAAGTGGTAGAGAAGTAGAGAACATGGATGCGATCTATCAACAACCTGACTTAACAGATCATGTGGAAAAAGCAGACATTGTAGTCAATATTTTACCGTTAACTTCTGAAACAGAACATTACTTCGATGAGAAAATTTTTTCTCAAATGAAAGAGGGAACTATCCTTGTAAATGTTGGACGCGGCCCGACAGTGAAGACAGAAGATTTGATCCAAGCTTTGGATAATGGAAAAGTGGCTTTTGCGGGATTAGACGTTTTCGAAGCGGAGCCGCTGGAAAACGACAGTCCTTTATGGGATAGAAACGATGTGTTGATCACACCGCATATCTCAGGAAATGCTGAACACTACAATACACGCTTATTTGATATTTTTGAAGAGAATCTACAGGCATATATTGCCAAAAAAGAGTTGCCGAAAAACTTAGTCGATTATGAAAAAAGTTATTAAACAAACAGGGCATTTACTTCAGCTTTCATTAAAGCTGAAGTAAATGCCCTATTTTAGTGAATCAGCGGTTTTGTAGATCCTCTTTGAATCAACTTAAAATCAAGAGATTGCAAAGGCTGCTCTTTTTTTGTCAGTCGTTGGTAAATCAAATGGAAGGCATTCACAGCTTGTAAATCAACCGGATAATCGATAGTGGTGATGTCCAACATTTCAGATAAGAAAATATTGTCAAATCCGATGATGGAATAGTCTTTCCCAGCAACATAGCCTAAATGCATGGCCTCAGCTACAAACCCAGCTGCTACCGAATCAGAAGCACACATAAAAGCATCTGGTTTTTCTGCTTGAAGATCAAACCAGCGAGCTGCTGTTGCGCCATCTTTTGTACCGGATAAGTTGATAAACAATGTGGGATCATGGGATTCTAAAGCATATTTATCGGTAAATTCTTTAAAAACCGCTATTCTCGTTTGGGTATTTAAGCCAAATTCACTACTATACAAGTTAATGATTTTACGGCATCCGCTTTGGTACAAATGCTCCAGTCCTAATAAATACCCTTGATATTGATCTATGTAAACGGAAGGAATAACCGCTGATTCCACACGATTTAAGGTTACGATAGGCCCATATTTTACATATTGTTCAATAACGTCCCATTCATTGGTTCGGTAAAGCAGAAAAATACCGTCTAATTGTTTGCTTTTCAACATTTCTAAGGCGTCCAGTTCTTTTTGTTTGTCGTGACTGGTGATAAAAATAGTGACTGAGTAACCTTCTTTTTGGGCTTCCAGAGTGAAGCTTCGCAACAAGAAGGTAGCCGTATCAAAAAAGTCAGTTGATACGATGCCAATAGTTTTTGTTGAGCCTTTTTTTAACGAGACCGCTTGGCTGTTTGGAACGTAATCCAATTCTTTGATCGCTTGGTCAACGATTCTTTTGGTCTCTTTACTGACATAACCATTTTTATTGATGACTCTGGATACCGTTGCAGAGGATACTTTCGCTAATTGAGCGATATCTTGAATGTTTGTCATATTCGGTTCGATTCCTTTCGCTTAGCACGTAATGAATGTTGCAAAAGCTATTACCCTTAGTATAACAAAGTAAACGTAAAATGAAATAGATAGAAAATTCAGAATTGTTACCCTTACATAAAAAGATTTGTTGTTTCGAGACAGAAAAAAAGTTATTATAGGTGGAAATAACAAGATTGAAGGGAGAACAGAATGAGAAATGAAACTAAATTAACAACTGCTTCTTATTTGACAATAGGTTCGATGTTGTTTGGATTGTTTTTTGGAGCAGGAAATCTAATTTTTCCCGTTCATATGGGGCAACTTGCCGGGTCTAACGTGCATTCAGCTATTATTGGTTTTTTGATTACAGGAATTGGGCTGCCTTTTTTAGGTATTGTAGCAATGGGGATCACAAACAGCGATAGTTTATTTGATTTAGCCAGCCGCGTCCATCCATTATACGCTTATTTTATGACGGTGGCTCTTTATTTAACAATCGGACCATTTTTTGCAACACCTCGTCTGGCAACGACGTCATTTGAAGTGGGATTTGCACCATATATTGCTGAAGGGTATCAAACGGTTGCTTTAGCCATTTTTACTCTGTTATTTTTCGGGACAGCTTTGGTGTTGTCTTTGAAACCAGCAAAAATTTTAGATTATGTTGGAAAAATACTAAATCCGCTCTTTTTGATTTTCTTAGGAATTCTGATCGTAACGGCTTTTTTCAAGCCCTTAGGAAATATTAGTGATGTTCCGGTTTTAGAAACATATACGACAACGCCTTTTGTAAATGGATTTTTAGAAGGCTACAATACGATGGATGCCTTAGCTTCATTGGCTTTTGGTGTTATCGTGATTCAAGCTATTAAAGGTCTTGGTGTGACAAAACCATCTCAAATTGCTATGGATACAGTTAAGTCAGGTTTATTAAGTGTCCTATTGATGGGAGTCATTTATACTTGCTTAGCTTATTTAGGAACAATGAGTGTCGGACAATTTCCTGTTTCAGAAAACGGAGGAATTGCGTTAGCTCAAATCTCCAACTATTATTTTGGAACATTCGGCAGTATTTTACTAGCTATTATTGTAACAGTAGCTTGTTTGAAAACAGCGATTGGCTTGATCACTTCCGGTTCAGAAACTTTTTATGAACTGTTTCCTCAGTTATTGAGTTATAGAGGGTACGTTGTTCTATTGAGTGTTGTTTCAGGTGTGATTGCAAATGTGGGACTAACCAGTATTATTGCGTACTCCTTACCGGTATTGATGTTCTTGTATCCCTTAGCGATCACGTTGATCCTACTGGCTATTTTTTCGCCATTATTTAAACATCGTCAAATCGTATATGTTTGTGCCACTCTATTCACGTTGCCGATCAGTATGGTAGATTTTTTAAAAGCAGCACCAGCTTTTATCAGTGACCTGAATTGGGTACAAAATATGCTGACTTTCTTAAACGAAAACTTGCCTCTGTTTGAAGTTGGTCTTGGTTGGTTGATTCCATCTTTGATCGGGTTTTTAGTAGGTTGGGGATTAAGCTTGTTTACTAGACCGCTTCGAAAGCGCAACAAATAAGTAAAAAAGATTCCACGAAACCGACTCCCAAACGTTAGATTTTATTCTAACTTTTGGGAGTCGGTTTTTTATTTATCGAGTGAGCACTCGTTTAAAGCCCACTTGACTAGTAAACCTGTTTTATTCATCAAGTGAGCACTCGTTTAAAGCCCACTTGACCAGTAAACCTGTTTTATTTATCGAGTGAGCACTCGTTTAAAGCCCACTTGACCAGTAAACCTGTTTTATTCATCGAGTGAGCACTCGTTTAAAGCTCACTTGACCAGTAAACCAGTTTTATTCATCAAGTGAGCACTCGTTTAAAGCTCACTTGACCAGTAAACCTGTTTTATTCATCGAGTGAGCACTCGTTTAAAGCCCACTTGACCAGTAAACCTGTTTTATTCATCAAGTGAGCACTCGTTTAAAGCCCACTTGACCAGTAAACCTGTTTTATTCATCGAGTGAGCACTCGTTTAAAGCCCACTTGACCAGTAAACCTGTTTTATTTATCAAGTGAGCACTCGTTTAAAGCCCACTTGACTAGTAAACCTGTTTTATTCATCAAGTGAGCACTCGTTTAAAGCCCACTTGACTAGTAAACCTGTTTATTCATCGAGTGAGCACTCGTTTAAAGCCCACTTGACTAGTAAACTTTTTTATTCATCGAGTGAGCACTCGTTTAAAGCTCACTTGACCAGTAAACCTGTTTTATTCATCGAGTGAGCACTCGTTTAAAGCCCACTTGACTAGTAAACCTGTTTTATTCATCAAGTGAGCACTCGTTTAAAGCCCACTTGATCAGCAAACTTGCTTTATTCCTCAAGCGGGAAATCATTCACTACTCACTTGAAGAATAACCGACCATTTACGTCATTGAATGAATCTTTATGTGTCTTTCTTTTACAAAATGCTTGACCTTCACGTTGCGTAAAGGTTTACAATCGAATTAAGTCAAAGAGGAACGAAGAGAGGAGGAATAAAAATGGAATATACTGTCAATACCTTAAGCCATATAGCGGGGGTCAGCAAGCGTACATTGCGCTACTATGATGAAATCGGGTTGCTGTCCCCAAAACGAAAAAGCTCTAACGGATACCGGATATATGGAGAACAAGAAATCGAAACATTGCAGCAAATTTTATTTTACCGCAACTTGGATATGCCTTTAGAAGACATCAAACAGATTTTAAATGATGTTCACTTTGACAGTGAAGCAGCGTTGTTGGAACATCGACAACGACTAGCAGCTAAAAAAGTGCAATTAGACCAGCTATTGACCACTATTGACAAAACATTAGCTAGTAAGAGAGGAGAGACTAAGATGTCAGACAAAGAAAAATTTGCAGGATTTAAAGAAGAACAGATTGAAAAAAATGAAGCACAGTATGGTAAAGAGATTCGTGAGAAATACGGTGTTGCAGCCATTGAAAAAGCAAACAAACAGTTTGTTGGGCTAAGTAAGGAAGAATATGAACATATGCAACAGCTAGCTGTTCAAATTTTAGAAAAACTAAAAACAATTCTGCACAAAAAAGATCCTGAAAGCAAAGAAGCATTACAAATCGCCGCACTGCACAGAGAGTGGTTGACGTTTACTTGGCCAACGTATTCAAAAGAAGCTCACCGAGGATTAGCGCAGATGTATGTGGACGATCCAAGATTCACCAAATATTATGATGAACCAGCAGGAGATGGCGCTGCTGAATTTTTACGTCAGGCTATCTTTAACTATACTAAATAAAGATACTGATTCTTCAGTATACGCTGTTTATAGAAGCTCCGAGTTACACCTATGCAAATAGAGCGAAAAGAAACGATTACCGATTTAATAAATAAATTTATTTCTCAAATGAAGAGGTTGCAGACGCTCACTTAATAAATAAATGCATCTTATTGATTAAGTAAAACTCTAATTGAAGCTCACTTGATCAATAAAATCAGTTTATTCTTCAAGTAAGACACTAACTATCACTCACTTGAGACTTAAAAGCCTTTAAGTTAATGGCTCATATAGTTAGATGACTTTGAAAAATATTTTGTGGATAAATGATATTGATTTCCATAAGCAAACTCATATGGCAGAGGAATTTTTTTACCAACGTTAGAAGATGAAGAGCTAGAGATCACGAAAAACGTGTACTTACCAATTTAGGTAAGTACACGTTTTTTCGATCTTAATGTTCTTCGCGAGGATTAATCAGTTTCTTTTCAGCAATAGCCATTTCCATAAAGGTTTGTTGGCTGTCGACTTTAGGCTGATCATTTTGGACCATTTGATACGTTCCATCTGTCAATTGTTGCCGAGCTTTAACATTATCTTTTAAGTAAATGTCTAAAATCGAAAAAATCGATTCTTTGATAGTATTGTCTAGAATAGGAAATTCGATCTCCACACGTTTTACCATATTTCGGGTCATCATATCAGCAGAAGAAAGATACAACTTCTTCTCTCCGTTGTGATGGAAATAGTAGATGCGACTATGCTCCAAAAAACGTCCAACTATACTGATGACGCGTATATTTTCACTTAGTTCAGGAATTTGAGCCCGCAAACAGCAGATACCTCTGATGATTAAATCAATTTTCACACCAGCTTGACTGGCACTGTAAAGCTTATCGATAACGACTTTGTCCGTCAGAGAGTTCATTTTAGCAATAATATGACCATTCCCGTGTTGTTGATGGAAAGCTATTTCTTCGTCAATGTCTTCAATGTAAGAATCACGAATATCAAAAGGAGAAACAGACAAGTAATTATAAACAGGTTGTTCTGAATAGCCGCTTAAATAGTTGAAGAAATTAGTCGCATCTTCTCCGATTTTTTTATTGGTCGTGATGATGCCCATGTCCGTATACAGTTTGGCGGTCGAATCATTATAATTGCCGGTTCCTAAATGAACATAACGGGTTACTTTATTTTTATTCTTTTTCACGACCATAGTGATTTTGCTATGCGTCTTCAGCTCAGTCATCCCATAAATCACGTGACAACCAGCTTCTTCCAATTCTTTTGCCCACTGCACATTTCGTTCTTCATCAAAGCGAGCTTTTAATTCAACCAACACGGTGACTTGCTTGCCATTTTCCGATGCCCGTTTTAATGCATTGACGATCGGTGAATCACTGCTGACACGATAAAGCGTTTGTTTGATCGCTAAGACAAGAGGATCGGTAGCTGCTTCTTGGATAAATTGGACAATCGGATCAAAAGAATCATAAGGATGATGAAAAAATAAATCTTGTTTGTCAGCTGCATCGTAGACATCTTTATCGACCAATTCTCTGGGGTATACTGGAGAGAACGAGTTGAAGACTAAGCCTGGCAGATCTTTTGAAAGATATTTCGAAATAGAACCCAAGACAGTCAGATCCAGAGGGCCGTCGATTCGATAGACATCTTGCTCCTCAATTTCCAAGGCCAGGGTTAAATGATAGATATCCTCATTGATGGTGGAGTGCGGATGTCGAGTATCTACTTCTAAACGTACAGCCATGCCGTTTTTACGTTGTTTCAAATAGTCTTCGATCACCACTAACAGATCTTCAGCACCTTGTTCATGGATTTCCAGATCGGCATTTCGCGTCACACGAAAATTAAAGGTGCTCTTGATCGTATACCCTTTGAACAAATCACTCATAAAATGAGCAATCAAATCTTCCGTATAGATAATAGTCGTATGATCGTTCATTTTGATCGGAACAAAGCGGTCCGCCAATGCCGGTAATGGGACAATAGCGACTTTTGAATCTCCCTCTTTTTCCAAATGAACAAAAATATTGACTAACTTGTTGTTCAAATTAGGAAAAGGTCGATAGGCATCGATTCCCAGTGGGGTAAGTGTAGGGAAAATAATTTCAGAAAAGATACTTTTTGCGGCTTTAAATTCTTTTTTAGTCAATGCTGTAATATCTTTAAAGTAAACAGAATGACTTTCTAATTTTTTAACAACTTCCGTGTAAAGACGGTATTGGTAAGTTACATTGGAACGATTCTTGATTGAAATAGCTTCCAGTTGTTTTTCGGGAGATAAATGAGTTTTGCTGTCCGGCTGATTGTAATTCAATTTTACTTGATCTTGCAGACCAGCGACCCGAACCATATAAAACTCGTCCAGATTGGAACTGCCGATACCTAAAAAGTTTAATTTCTCCAGCAACGGGTTAATATCCAGTTCTGCTTCAGAAATGACTCGCTGATTAAAGTCCAGCCAACTCAATTCTCTGTTTTGATAAAAATTAGGATTGGAATAGTCCTGTTCTTTCATTCAAATTCACCCCGCTCTGTTTAATTCCATTAACTTGATGATACTTATCTATTGTGTAGATTCTGTAAATTTAATAGCAAGGTTTGCGTCTAATATGCGTTCCAAATGCTTTTTCTGTCTATTGGTACGGTATTCTTCCGTTAAAACGTCTCCTTGATTCACAATGTGAAGGGTATAATTGTTCGAATCCTTTTTTTCTAGAGAGATATCTTTGACGACATTTACATGAGAATCATTTAATGCTTCGCTGAATTTAATGATACCGCCTAAATATTGGAGCAGATTTAATTCATCTTTATCAAACCAATTGGCCATTTCTTTCGTGTATTGCTTCAACAACGATTTATTTTTAAAGCTGGCTAACAGAGCCAGGATGACTCGTTCTTTGTGATTTAAGCCAGGAAGATTACTATTCGAAAGAATGTAAAACGTATTTTGTGATTGGGCATCGTTGTCGATGTAACTACCGATATAGTAAAGGTAAGCACTAGAACGCAGATAGTTTTTCCAATAATCATTCACTTCGATAATGCCTTCTTTTTCAAGAACAGAGAGCAATTTGTCTGCAATGGAGACGCGTTGTCTAGCAACCATCGGAGGAATATTATATGACTGGGCAGTACGACCAACAGTTTGTTGTCGTATTTCGGTCAGACTGAAGGGATTGTTGTGATGAATATTCAAATACTCCATTACGACACCTTCACGAAGTCCTTTGTTGCTAAAAATAAAAGTAGACGCAGCTACTGCATCAAACAGGGCATTAAAAACCAAATTCGCCGGCAAAATAATATCGGTACGGTCGCGACTCAATCCATCTAAATCATTCAATTCATCAGTGTCCGATTTTTCTAAAATATTTAGAGTATCTTGCAGATTATCTCGTGTCATTTGATACGCATGAACCCCTGCAATAGGGTATTCGATCATTCGCTGATGGATATTGGCAATGTTCCGTGCACTTCCGCCGATAGCGATGATAGGCACTTCTTTGTTTTGGATCCAAGGCAGCGAATTGAATTGTTCTGCGATAAATTTTTTAGCATTTTTGATGGCTTTACTATCATTATGAGCTTTACCATCAAAAAAAAGCTCCTTCAAAGTGACCACTCCAAAAGGAAAACTAATGGAATGCAGTAATTTTTTATTTTCAAAGTATGTGATCTCTGTACTCCCGCCACCAATATCTATAGTAATTCCATTTTTAGAATTGATGGAATGGAGAACGGCGTAATTTCCATAATAAGCTTCTTGTTCTTCTGCCAACAAGGTGATTTTAATTCCTGTTTCTTCTTTAATATGCTCTAAGATCTCTTGTTGGTTTTTGGATTGACGAATAGCAGCTGTAGCAACCGGCATTAAAGTGTCTACTTCATATTGAATGGCTACTTTCTTAAAACTTTGCATAATCTCCGTTAATTTATCAATGCCTTCTTGACTCAATACTTTATCTTCTGAAAGGTAGAGATATAAGCGAGCAGGAGTTTTGATATTTTGTAATTCTTTAATATTGTAATATGCATCTGTTTCAAAAATAACTAAGCGAACCGTGTTGGAACCAATATCGATTAATCCAATTCTTTCATTTGACATAAAAAAACCTCATTTCTATAAGAAAACTTAGTATAAGTTTATCTTACTTGAATGAGGTTTCTTTGTCTAAAATTAACAACGGAACGATTATAGTGAGTTCAAAAAAAGAAGAAGATTAGAAAAATGTCGGTTATATTACAAATATGACTGAATACTGCGGATTAAGTCCGCTGAATTTGTAACAATAGCTCCATTCATTTTTATCAATCCTACAGTGTACAAGTTAATGTAAGCAAACTGTGATTCTGCCGGCTGTTGCAAGGCATCAAGCTTTTGCTTATTGGTGGCCCCTTGTTGACGAGAATCACTATATAATCCAATAATCGGGATTCCAGCTTGATAAGCTACTCCGATTTCAGAGGCAACACCTACATCAATTGAAGCACCATCTAAAACCGCTACCACAAGATCGCTGGCCAGTAAAGCATCTGTATCATATTTGGCAATCGCAATAGAATCGGCATAAGTATTTTTATCGTTGATATCACCTTGTTCTTGAGGAGAATAGATCTCAATATCGGGGTATTGTTCCCGTATTTTATTGACTAGAAATTCGTTATAGGTGTATTCCATTTCTGAAAAAAGCGGACTAGCATAATAAATCTTTTTTGGCATTGTAATTCCTCCTTATAGAATGTTACAGAATCATTATACTATAAATTCATATTGTAATAAAAAGTAAAGTGAAAGAAATGTACCAGCCGGTATTATTGGTTATAATGTAAAAGGATTAAGGAACCGGAAAGTTGAAAGATAAATAAAATCATATTTAGAAAGGCGTTGTCTTATGAAGAAGAGAACCGTAAGTTTCTGTTTAGTTGTTGGAATGATGATTTCAATGTTCAGCCCAATAGTCGGAGAAGCAGCTACGTTAGAAGAAATCAAAACACAACAACAATCTAAACAAAGCGAAATGATACTATTGGATAACCAAATCAATAGTAAATTGGAAGAAGTAAACAAAAAGAATACAGAGCTTGAAAAAGTAGAAGAAGAGATTACTACTTTGGAAGTGACTGTTGAAGAAACAGCACAAGCTGTTGAAAAACAAGAAGAAGTTGTTTCAGAACGTTTAGATCAAGCCAAAGACAGACTTAAAACGATCCAGACAAATGAAGTGAACCAAAACACGGTATTAAGTTTAATTGAAGCTGAAAGTGTTACAGACTTCTTAAATCGTGCATACGTATTAATCACATTACAATCAGCTGGGAATGACCAAGTTGCCTCAGCTCAAGAAGAAGCAGAGGAATTAGAAAAACTGGAAGAACAACATGCAGCTAAAATTGCAGAATTGAAAGAGCAATCTTCACTGGCTAAACAACAAAAAGAAGAACTAGCCACAGAATTAGCTGATTTACAAGAAACAATGGATGAAAATAAAGCTCTTTTAGATAAATTAGATGAAGAAAGAGCCAATGAAGAAAATCGTATCGCTGAAGAAGAACGTCTAGCAAAAGAAGAAGCTGAAAAAGCAGCATTAGCTGAAAAAGCTAAAGAAGAAGCTAAACAAGCTGAAATCGCCGCTACACAAACGACAGCAAAAGAAGAAACTGCACCTGTTGCAACGAATGTAACAGTTAAAGAAGAAACTGAAGTAACTGAAACAAAAACAGAACAACAAGCAGAAACAAAAACGGAAGCACAAGCAACACCGGAAAAAACGACTTCAAGTAGTAAAACAGTGGTTGTTTCAGCCACAGGCTATTCAACACAACAAGCTGGTTTAAGTACTCATACAGCAATGGGAATTGATTTGACAGTAAATCCAAATGTTATTGCGGTGGATCCAAGTGTTATTCCATTAGGTTCAAAAGTTGAAATACCAGGATTTGGTGTTTTCATCGCTGGCGATACAGGTGGAGCAATCAAAGGAAACAAAATTGACATTCACTTCTCAACAGTTCAACAAGCATTAAGCTGGGGAAGAAGAACGATTACAGTTAAAATTCTTGATTAAAATCCAACAAACAGGTGATCAAATGGAGAATAGTTTAGATATAGATTTTTACCAAGATAAAGATGAAGATATTTTCTTAGAAGCTTGGGAAGCAAAGTATGGGGAATTAGAAGATTCTGCAATCGAGACGCTTTATCAAGAAATTGCACAAGATATTCACCAACAAATCAACACTGAGCAACATAAACTGGGAAAGAAATATGTGTATCGTGAAGTATTTGTGGGCTATTCAGACTACAATACCTTTAATAATTTGTATCTATTCTCCCAATCTAAAAGATAATTTAAGCTTATTATCCTAAACAACGACAGAGATCAACTCTGTCGTTGTTTTTCGATTTGGCTTTAACTCATCTTCTAGCGTTGGTAAAGAAATTTTCTCCGGCCTACGGGGTTGCTTATGAAAGCCATGGGAACGCCTTGAGCCTAAAACCGCGTCTCAACGCTTGCAAGCTTTGCCGTAGCCGTTGGAGCGTGAGCGACGTACGGATATGGTATGCGTAGCGTAGTGGAGAACAAACTAAGCGTAACGGCTAAAGCCTAACGCTCAGTAATTGCCATGATTGTTGCTGCTTCAGCAGCTTACAAGCATGGTACACTTGGGCGTACGCCCACAGTGTTTCCTTTTTTTGCATCCTTTTTCATGGCTATAAGCAACCTCATATTCCTCCGAAAATTTCTAGGAATGAGTTTTTTAAAGGATTAGGATTTATTTTTTTCTTACCAACGTTGGATGTTGTAGAACCGCTTTAATGCACAATCAGCAAGGTAAATCTGAGTATAATAGTAGTTAAATGCCGCATATCGCACGATCATATTCAATAAATAGTACAAAATAGGAGTTCGTTTACTTAAGAAACTGATATACTGAAAAAAGAAGCAAAGTGGACCAGCTGTGCTAACCCTGCATGGAGTTATCCATCAACTTGTGTACAATTTACAGCTCATTTTCAAAACTTGTCCACAAAATCCAATACACCATCACCTTTCTAATCACAAAAAGTTGACCGAATCAGAAAAGAACCCTAAACTACTATTAATATAAAAGATAGGAGAATTCCGTAAATGGTAAGTGATCACATCAATAACAAACTTACACTGCTGCCTGATTTACCAGGGTGCTATGTAATGAAAAATAAAGACCAAGAAATCATTTATATTGGCAAAGCTAAAAACCTAAAGAATCGTGTTCGTTCTTATTTCAAGGGCAGCCATGAAGGAAAAACACAACTATTGGTACAAGAGATTCGTGATTTTGAAACGATTATTACCAAAACAGAAAAAGAATCTCTTCTTTTAGAAATTACCTTGATCAAAAAACACCAACCTAAATACAACATTAAACTAAAACAAGGAACCAATTATCCTTATCTTAAAATTACCAACGAAAAGGATCCGCAATTGATCATTACATCAGATGTCAAAAAAGACGGCGGTCATTATTTTGGACCTTACCCGAATGTTTATGCAGCTTCTGAAACGCAGCAGCTGATTCAGAAAATTTATCCACTGCGAAAATGCAATGGACGCCAAAAAAGAGCTTGTTTGTATTACCATATAGGGCAATGTATTGGTCCATGCGACCATGAAGTACCCGAGGAAGAATATGTGTCGCAAGTCAATCGCATCAAGCGATTCTTGAATGGTGATGTCAAAGAGGTTAAAAAGGTATTGCGGAGCCGAATGAAAGATGCGGCAGACAAGCTTGAATTTGAACGTGCTGCTGAATATCGAAATCAAATTCAATACATTGAAACTACAGTAGAAAAACAAAACATCATTACAAATGACCCAACGCCTAGAGATGTCTTTAGTTACTATATGAATAAAGGGTGGATTTCCATTCAAACGTTCTTTATTCGCCAAGCCACATTGATCAAGCGAGAAGCCACTATTTTTCCCTGTTATGATACACCAGATGAAGAACTGTCTTCTTATATCGTGCAGTTTTATGAAGAAAAGAACCATATCCTTCCTAAAGAGATATTGGTCCCGCAAGGTATGGACACAGCTGTCTTGGAAGATGTATTGCAAGTTTCAGTTCGCAGTCCTTTTAAAGGTCGTAAAAAAGATATGTTGGATCTAGCTACCAAAAATAGTGAGATCGCCCTCAATGAGAAATTTAAATTGATTGAAATGGATGATAAGAAGACGGTAGGGGCTATCAAAGAACTTTCTCAAGCTTTGGGCATCCCTTATATCGAACGGATCGAAGCTTTTGACCACTCCAATATTCAAGGAACAAGTCCCGTATCAGCGATGGTCTCTTTTAAGGACGGAGCTCCTGATAAGAGTCAGTACAGGAAATATAATATCAAAACGGTAAACGGCAGTAATGAATTGGCGACCACTCAAGAAGTAGTGCGCAGAAGATATACTCGCTTATTAAAAGAGGGAAAACCCTTGCCGGATCTGATTTTGATGGATGGGGGGAAAATCCAAGTAAATGGAGCAATCGATGTTCTGGAAAATGAACTGGGACTGAGTATTCCTGTGGCAGGTATGGTCAAAGACAATAAACATAGAACAGCATCGCTTATTTTTGGCGAATCTCATCAAATTGTTCCGTTAGAACCGACCAGCCAAGCTTTTTATTTAGTCCAACGGGTTCAAGATGAAGTTCACCGTTTTGCGATCACCTTTCATCGAAAAGTTCGTAGTAAAAACAGTGTCTCTTCAAGATTAGATCGAATCGAAGGAATAGGTCCTAAGCGAAGAAAGAAAATCATGACGCACTTTAAATCCATCAAAAATATTCGCGAAGCCTCTATTGAAGAGATTACCAGTATTGGTGTGCCGCTAGAAGTAGCTAAAAAAATAAAAGAAGACATCAAATAAATGAAAAAGCCTTCTACCCATTTTAAAGGGTGGAAGGCTTTTTCATTTGTATTTGTTTTAATATAACTTCGTGTCATTATCATCTACAACAGAAATATTGGAGTTGATAATACCAGCATCGCTTGTTAGAACAAGTGTGTTTTTATCTTTTTTATAATCTAATTTCAGGTTCTCGTTTAAATCATCTAGATGAGAACTTTGAGTGTAAACTGCACCAATACTTGAGTCAATTGGTGTGTCTAATGCCTCGTTGTCTGAGGTCACAAGTTTTAAAGAATAAGCGCCTCTAATGCCACAAGCATAACCACCCGGTACATCATTATAAGAAAGAGCCCATTTTCCTTCGTGCTTTTCTTGGATGAGCTCTAATCGTTCTCTTGCTGAATCTGTAATGGTTAAATACATACAAACGGCCTTCTTTCATCAAAATTGGTAACTTACTATTAATAAGTGTTTTTAGTGTAACGCAAATTGTCTCAAAAGTCTAGCAGCTAGTTAAAGAATCTGTTTGCCTTCTTGATCAGTGATGATAACGTTATTGTTAATCAGGCCCGTTTCGCCTTTTAGAATTAAGGAATTTTTGTCTTTTTTGTAATCCAGTTTCATTTCCTGATCTAAATAAGATAAGCTCCATTTTTGAATGGGAAGATCGCCTAAATTGGATTCAAGAAGACCATCCATATCTTTATCAGTATTTTGTCTTATTTGCAGCGTGAATATTCCTGTATTCCCACATTCACAACCTACTTTTGATTCATAAAAAACAGCTAAGTTGCCTTGAGAAACAGATTGAGCCTTTTGAATTCGTTCTTGTGCAGCCTCTGTGATATCTAAGAACATTAGAATTCCCCCCTTTGCTGGTTCGCTTTAAGTATACTATCTTTTAGAGCATTAACCAACAGGATAAAATTTGTCGAAAAAATAATTTTCAGGTACTATTAGAAAGAGAATATAGGGAATAGATGAGGTGTATTAATTGATTCGCAAAGCTGAGAAGAAAGATACAGAAAATTTGATTGATGGCATCATAGCCATATGGGAAGACATGGAGTCTCCTTTCGTTACTGAAATTCCATTACCGGAACTGAAAGAAATTTTGAGAGAGAGTATGCTGCAAGAGGATTTTCGCTATCACTATTCTAGGGGAATCGTCTGCGAACGCAATAATGCGGTTGCCGGATTTATCTATGGATATAAAGGAGAAAACGAACGAAATCTTGATCGGTCTTTCAAAGAATTATTAAGAGAAAAAAACTATGACCAAAAAATTAATTTGTCTTTTGACCAAGAAACTAAAGCTGGTGAATGGTATATAGATATGGTGTTCACTCAAGCCAATTTCCGTAAGCAAGGTGTGGCTACAGAATTGTTGGCCTCGCTGCCTAAGATCGCTAAAGAAGCAGGAGAACCAATGATTGCATTAAATTGTGATTTGGTAAATGATAAGGCTCGGAAAGTGTATGAAAAACAAGGTTTTCAAAAAGAATCTGAGATTACAATCGTAGGCCATGTTTACGATCATATGGTAAAAAAAGTCGATGAATGAAAAAGGGAAGCGGATCTTATTCCGTTTCCCTTTTTCCCTATATTAGATGAGGCGAATAGCCGCCTGTTTATTTTTTTTAACGAGTACAAAATCTTTTTTTCTTTTTCTCGCATAATGATCTACAATCAGTGCTACCACAACACAAATAGGAGCGTGGTGCGGTTCAGGAATGGTTAAAGTATAGAAATCTCCCCGAGCAAAGCAATTCTTTTCCATTTCCATAATGGTTTTTGAATGTTGTTTAACTTGATAGCGTGCATGTTCAAAGTCTCCGAATATGATCCAATTTAACTTGCTGATTTTAAAATAGGTCTTGGAAAAAGCTACGTGTTTTGTGATGGTACCTATCTTTTCATCTCTTACATACAAATCAAATCGTGGCATCAAGGAAAGAGTCACTTGTTTTACCTTGACCATTAAGGAGCCGTTCATAGCGTATAGGGAAATAGAATCCCCAACACGTCCCCATGTCCCCACAGCTAGGAAGATATCTTCCCCGGCATGGTTTTTGACGATAATTTTCTCTTGCTTTGATATAAATTCTTCTTTCATATAAAGTCGAACCATTTTATCAACACCTCTAATGAATAAGACTTGATCCATTATGCTAGAAAATATCCGTTGTTTTATTCCTTCTATTCGACAAAAAGAAACACCCATTCCTATATCAACTTCATTATAACAAAAATCAGAACAGAATCGAAGACCTTATTCTACTTTCTACATTAAGACAAAGAAAGTAACTGAACTTTAGAAACAAACATGGTAGAATAGTACAATATAATGAAAGGTTATTATGAGGAGGAAAAAGATGAAAGCGATTGTGACAGTTATAGGACAAGATAAAGTAGGTATCGTGGCTGGTATCAGTAAAAAACTGAGCGAACTACAGATTAATATCAACGATATTTCTCAAACGATTATGGAAGGCTATTTCACTATGATGGTATTGTGTGATCTTTCTGCTAGTGAGCTAGAGTTTAGTCAAATCAAAGAGGAACTAACTAAAGAAGGGGAAGAATTAGGAGTAAAGGTACGCATTCAGCGCCAAGAAACATTTGATACGATGCATAAACTATAAAAGGAGCCTTCGATAAGATGGAAATCACAAATATATTTGAAACCGTTCGTATGATTGAAGAAGAAAATTTAGATATTCGAACCATTACAATGGGAATATCGTTGTTGGATTGTATTGATTCGGATGGAGAGAAAGCACGCCAAAAAATCTATGATAAAATCACGACTAAAGCTAAGGATTTGGTCAAGGTAGGGAAAGCTATAGAAATGGAATATGGGATTCCTATTATCAACAAACGAATTTCTGTAACTCCTATTTCTTTAGTAGCGGGAGCTTCTGCAGATAAAGATTATGTAGCGTATGCTAAAACGTTGGACGCTGCAGCAAAAGAAGTTGATGTAAACTTTATCGGCGGCTTTTCTGCTTTAGTAGAAAAAGGATACCATAAAGGCGATGAAATTTTACTTCGTTCCATTCCTAGAGCTCTGGCTGAGACAGAACGTGTGTGCTCATCTGTTAATATTGGCTCTACAAAAGCCGGTATCAATATGGATGCCGTTCGTGATATGGGAGAGATCATTAAAGAAACAGCTGAGTTGACTGCGGATACTCAAGGACTAGGTTGTGCTAAATTAGTCGTATTTGCCAATGCGGTAGAAGATAATCCGTTCATGGCAGGTGCTTTTCACGGAGTAGGAGAAGCGGATTGTGTTATTAACGTAGGAATCAGTGGACCGGGTGTTGTCAAAAGAGCTTTAGAAAAAGTTAAAGGAGAACCGTTTGATGTTATCGCTGAAACGGTCAAAAAGACAGCTTTTAAAATTACCCGGATGGGTCAATTGGTAGGGCAAGTTGCTGCAGAAAGATTAGACGTACCTTTTGGGATTGTCGATTTATCTTTAGCTCCAACACCTGCCATTGGAGATTCCGTTGGGCGCATATTAGAAGAAATGGGCTTAGAGAGAGTCGGAACTCATGGAACTACGGCGGCTTTGGCTTTATTGAACGATGCTGTTAAAAAGGGTGGCGTGATGGCTTGTGGCCATGTAGGCGGATTGTCTGGCGCATTCATTCCCGTATCAGAAGATGAAGCTATGATAGAAGCTGTTGAAGCAGGAGCTCTTAATGTAGAAAAATTAGAAGCCATGACCGCTATTTGTTCGGTAGGGTTGGACATGGTTGCTGTTCCTGGTGAAACATCCGCAGCAACACTGTCTGCGATTATTGCTGATGAAGCAGCCATAGGAATGTCCAATCACAAAACGACTGCAGTACGCATTATTCCAGCACCAGGTTCCAAAGTAGGCGATCGCATCGAATTAGGCGGCCTACTAGGAACAGCACCCGTAATGGCAGTAAATCCCTTTGGATCGGAAGAATTCATCCAAAGAGGTGGAAGAATTCCTGCTCCGTTGCATTCATTTAAGAATTAAGAGCGCGAAGCAAAACGTTTAGAACACTGTACACAACACCCAAGCGAAAGTTAGGTCTTTTTATCTAACATTCGTCTGGGTGTTGTGGTAGTGTGTTCTGCTTTGCGTAGCGCGTCTATGAGAGCAGAAACCTTTCTCTTGATTTTTCTAGAAAGGATTTTTTGGTCACGAAAAGTTTTGAATCATCTCAGGCAAATTTTGACAAACAAACTGAATTGCTAACTAGAGTCATACCACTAAAATCCAATATGAAAAAGCAGCTGAGAAGAATGAAGACACTCTTCACTACTGCTTTTTCATTTGTTATTAAGGTGTCGATTTGATTACTGTACTTAAGTCATGTAGTGCTTTTACCACGTCATCCAGCTTTGTTTCCATGCGTTGCAGTAAAAACAGCGAAATAAATATTGGAAAACCAATATTACTAACGAGTTCTATCACAGATGTCCACCACTGTATTTCAGTTTCCATGCACTCACTCCTTTCTTGTAACTCATCTCCAATTAAAATAACGAGTTACAGTAAAAAAGTGTTACATAAAGAAAATTCTTTAACACAAAAATAACAGAAAGCGGTTTCGGTCAATTTTAAGAGAGAAAGTGTACAGGTGGAGACAATGAAAAACAAGAATGGAAACGCTATAATAAGGTAGTACTCATAGAAACCGATTACTTAATAATAAAATAGAGAATTTACTCTATATAAATAAAACGTAATCGGATATGAAAAATGAAAATAATTAAGGATAGGTGAAGCTAAAATGACGAAAAAAGTTAAATTAGGTATTATCGGTCTTGGGACTCAAGGTAGTATGTATGCAAAATTTATTAAAGATGGAATGGTTCCAAACATGGAAATCGCAGCTATCTGTGATATTGATACAGAAAAAAAAGCTGTTGTTGAAAGCGAATATCCTGAAGTACCTTTTTATGAAGATTACATTGAAATGATGGAAAGCGGAAAAGTAGATGCTATCATCACAACTGTACCGCACTACCTTCACCCTGAAATGGGAATCGCAGCTTTAAAACGCGACATCCATGCACTAGTTGAAAAACCTGCTGGAGTTTACACGAAACAAGTAAAAGAGTTAAATGAATTTGCAGCTACTAAATCAGAATTGACATTTGGAATCATGTTCAACCAACGCAACAATCCATTATACAAAAAAATCAAAGAGATTGTGGACAATGGTGAAATCGGAAAAATCCGTCGTTCAAACTGGATCATCACAAACTGGTGGAGACCACAACCTTACTACGATCAAAGCGAATGGAGAGCAACATGGGGCGGAGAAGGTGGAGGCGTCTTAGTGAACCAAGCACCTCACCAATTAGACCTATGGCAATGGATCTGTGGAGTTCCAAAATCAGTTTACTCAAAAGTAGCATATGGTTTCAAACGTGATATCGTAGTAGAAGATGAAGTGACTGCTGTTGTAGATTATGGTGATGGAGTAACAGGAGTTTTTGTTACAGCTACACATGATATTATTGGAACTGACCGTTTTGAAATCTTAGGCGATCAAGGGAAAATCGTGGTAGATGGAAGTAAAACAGCTACAGTTAGTCGCTTAGTTAAACCAGAGCAAGAACTTAGCGAGAACATGGATATGGAAGACGTTAAAAAGCTCTTTATGGGTCAATTGAAGGCAGATGAATTGTATACTCAAGAAACGATTGAATTTGATAGTCCATGGGGAGAGCAACATTCAGGCGTATTGGAAAACTTTGCAGCGAATATTTTAGATGGCGCACCTCTATTGGCACCAGGTTCTGACGGAATCAACGGAGTTCGCTTAGCAAATTCGATTCACCTTTCAAGCTGGACAGGTAAAGAAATCAATTTACAAGATCTAGACGAAGAATTATATCTGGAGGAATTAAACAAACGCATTCGTGAAGAAGGCAAATTCTCCGAAAGATAGTCTGTCGCTTAGGGTAGAGTCAAGAACAAGGAGAGAAAGCTTATGTTAAGAGTTGGTTTAATTGGCTTAGGAGACGTTTCTCCCGTACATGTTAATGCTATTAATGCAAGTGAGTACGGTGAATTGGTAGCAGTATGCGACATGGATGTAGATAAAAAAAGTGAATGGACGGAGTTTCCATTTTTTACGAACATGGAAACGATGTTGCAAAAAATGGAGCTGGATGTTGTCCACATTTGTCTGCCGCATTATTTGCATCAACCGGCTACCGCTATGTGTGTGAAATACGGTGCACATGTCTATTTGGAGAAACCTGTCTCTGTCAATTATGAAGAATCTCTAGAACAACTTGAATTAGCTGAAAGTACAGATCGAAAAATCTGTGTCAGTTTTCAAAATCGCTACAATAGAAGTTTTATGAAGCTGATAGACATCCTCGAAAATGAAGATGTGGGACAAATTACTTCTATTAAAGGATTAGTAACGTGGTTCCGTCCAGAAAGCTATTATACAACTAAACCGTGGCGCGGGAAGAAACTGGAAGCAGGTTATGGCTCAATTATCAATCAATCGATCCATACACTGGATTTGATTCAGTTGATCGGTGGCGATTTAAAGAGCTGTAAAGCGTCACTGACTAATTTGACGGACTACGACATTGAAGTAGAAGATACAGCCAGCGCGACATTTGCTTTCGAATCGGGGGTAAAAGCTTTTTTCCATGCAACCAATGCGTATACAGAGAATTCTTCAGTGGAATTACAAGTGATCACGGAAAAGGAAAAATTTACGATCAAAGATAGTCGCTTGTATTTCACTAATGAAAATGGACGAAAAGAAGTTATTGAAGAAGACGATCGAATTCCAGGATCTAAATTCTACTACGGGATGGGGCATAGAATTCTGATTCAACGATTCTATAAAAGTATTTTAGACAATACCGAAGACTATGTCCACGTAAGAGAAGCAATCGCCTCTATGGAAATGATTGAAATGATGGACCGTTCATCAAAAAATGCAGGAAATGCAGAACGGATAACAAGAGAGGAGCTTAATCATGACAAAAGTGAAAATCGGGGTACAAGGGTTCACGTTGAAGGAACAGTTTAAAGACTTAGGACCTTACGAAACACTAAAAAGAGCAAGTGAATTAGGTTATAACGCAGTGGAGATTTCTCAAGTAGATATGACACCAGAAAATGTCCAAGAAATCAAACGGGCTTCCACAGAGTTAGGGATGGAAATCGCTTCTTTATCAGCTGGACTGAAGCCGATGATGGAAGGGCAAGAATCTTTGACCACTCATTTGGATAAGATTATCGATGATTGTAAAACATTAGATGCAGACATCGTTCGTATCGGAATGCTGCCATTTGAAGCAATGGCTTCGCTGGATAAAGTAGTGGAATTTTGCCATGAAGCCAATGATGTAGCGGAAAAAATGAAAGAGCAAGGGATTAAATTGTATTACCACAACCACCATATTGAATTTGTAAAATACGACGGTCGTTACCTGTTAGACATCATTCGTGAAGAAGCACCATTATTGGGCTTTGAATTGGATATGCACTGGGTACAACGTGGTGGAAGAAATCCAATCGAAGTACTGAAAGAATACGCTGGGAAAGTAGATTTGGTTCACTTGAAAGACTACCGTATCGTTCCGGTCCCTCAAGAAGCTGTAGATGCTTTACAAAGAGGGGAAGCAGAGCATTTCATGGATGCATTCACAAATAACATTCAATTTGCTGAATTGGGAACAGGTTCCCTTGACTTGAAAGGCATTATTGAACAAAGTATTGAAAGTGGTGCTCGTTACTTGCTGGTTGAACAAGATGACGTATATGGACGCGATCCATTCGACAGTTTAGCGGACTCACGCGACTACTTATACGAATTAGGATACAAAGAATTATTCTAATGCACACTAAAAGAGGAAACCAGTTGATCAGAGACGACTGGTTCCCTTTTTTCTACTGAAAGGAAGGGTATTATATGGGCAGTAACGATGGGATGAATTATGCGCCAAAAGGAAAAATGAATCGAGTAGTTGAAGAAGGGGAATTTAATTTCGCAGCAGCAGCTTTAGATCATGGACACATCAATGGAATGACCAATGGTTTACTGGAAGCTGGAGCAACTTTGAAATGGGTCTACGATCCAAATCCAGAAAAAGTAGCCGAATACAAAGAACAATTCCCGCAAGCACAAGTGGCTGAGTCATTAGAACAAATCTTGGAAGATCCAGAGATTCATTTGGTGGCGGCAGCTGCAGTTCCAAACAAACGCAGTGAGCTGGGAAATCAAGTGATGAAAGCTGGAAAAGACTATTTCACAGATAAAACAGCTTTTACAACCATGGAACAATTGGAAGAAACGAAACGTGTCGTAAAAGAAACAGGACAAAAATTCTGGGTCTACTTCAGTGAACGTCTGCACGTGGAAGGGGCTGTTTATGCTGGACAGCTGGTAAAAGAGGGTGTCATCGGAGACGTGATTCAAGTCACCGGTTTCGGTCCGCATCGTTTGGACAAAGAAAAACGTCCTGATTGGTTCTTTAATAAAGAACAATATGGTGGGATATTATGTGATATCGGAAGCCATCAAATCGAACAATTCTTATACTTTACAGGAAATGAAGATGCTGAAGTGCTGCATAGTAAAGTTGGAAATTTTGCTAACTCGGATACGCCTGAATTAGAAGATTATGGTGATGCTACCTTAGTTGGCGAAAATGGCGCAAGTTTCATCTTTAAAGTAGACTGGTTCACACCAGATGGTTTAAGTACTTGGGGTGATGGTCGTGTGTTCATTACGGGTACTAAAGGAACGATCGAAGTACGTAAATACGTAGATGTAGCTCGCGAAGAAACAGGCGACCATTTATATTTGGTTACAGCAGAAGGCGAAAAACATTACTCATTGACTGGAGAAGTTGGATTCCCATTTTTCGGAGAAATGATCAAAGACTGTATCAATCGCACTGAAAATGCCATGACCCAAGACCATATCTTCAAAGCTCAAGAACTGTGTCTGATAGCACAAGAAAAAGCTATGGTTATTAAGTAAGAGCGCAAATCAAGGGCTGACCCCGAAAAGTTAGAGTGAAATCTAATTTTACGGGGTATATTTTTATGGCAAAGTATCATGAAAAATTTAAGCTGAAAGTGGTTCAAGAATAGCTGGATAGACCTTTGATTATCATTTCTTAACGAATAAACAGAAGAATTTCTCATTAAACTATACTCAAATGCCGACTGAATAAAGAATGAATGTGTCTGAGACGGCAGGTAGCTCTAATTTTTTTAGTTTATTCTTCAAGTGAGCCTTAATTTAATGTTCACTTGAGTAATAAAACCATTTTATTGATCAAGTGAGCACTTATTTAATTGCTACTTGATCAATAAACTCGCTTTATTAGTCAAGTGGGAAATAATTCACTACTCACTTGACTAATAAACTTGATTAACTCATCAAACGAAGCTTTCTTTGGACATGATAATCAGAGGATCTCACTGGAAAAACACATTGAATGGTGTAATCCTGTTCGACCAAAAGCAAAATTGGCTAGTCTAAGTCGTGGGAATACCGTATGCAAACCAGCCAATCAGCTGCATATAAAAAAGCTAACATTTTTTTGGAGGGCTACCCTGATAGTTTTACGCAACACATCCAAAATAAGAGAACATCACAGGCTTTAAATTCAATACCTCAAAAAAGCTCACAGAGTCGGTTATTCAACCAACTCTATGAGCTTTTTACCATTATTTTATAGGGGATTAGTTAATGCTGACTTTTTCTTCTAAGCGGCCATTAAGAGCCAACATAATACCTTCAGCAACCCCATTTTCATTATTGGCTGAAGTGAGGTATTTTGCGGTATTTTTAGTTTCTTGTGCGCCATTTTCCATAGCAAAACTAAATCCTGTGATTTTAAGCATTGATAGATCATTGAGATTATCTCCGAATGTCATGACATCGTCCAAGTCAATATCCATTTTTTTAGCCATCTCGCTGACGGCAATTCCTTTTTGAGCATCAACATGATTGATTTCAATGTTGTTTTCGAAGGAAGAAGTGATTGCTAAATCACCGATTTGATTTAACTCAGCTGAAATAGGCAACAATGTTTTTTGTCCGTCTTGACTGAAAGCAATAATTTTCAGCACATCTATTGTTTCGTCCTCAATCAATTCATCGTAATTATCAATGTAATGGATATTCATAATCTCTAAACGAGCAGCAGCTAACACTACAGCCATTTTATAAGTCGTTTCAGGGTTTGTTTCGAAAAGCAAAGAAGCAACAGACTCGATACGTTTCGCTTTGTTATCCGAAAAAATACCATTGCCAGTTGTGATCTCACAATACAAATTATTCTCTCTAATAGTGGCTAATATTTTACGAGCCGTGTCTTTAGTGATACCGGCTGTTTTTAAAATAGTTCCTTTTTCATCATAAACTTGAGCACCGTTAAGCGTAATGATCGGGCAAGACAATCCAGCTTCTTCTAATAATGGTTTGGCTTCTGTAAAGCCACGTCCTGTTGCTACCATAAAAGGGATACCTTGTTTCTCTGCTTCACGAATAGCATCCGCATTTGTTTGGGAAATCATCATTTTTTCATTTAACAATGTCCCATCCATATCAGAAACAATCAATTTTACCATTCTACAACCTCCATGATTTTTTACTAGTTTCAGTCTACCATGATAGCTTGAAAATAGCACCTTTAAATGAAAGAGGTTTTCGCTTGTGAAAGGGTCTTAATTCTTGTAGGATAAGGAAAAAGGAAAGTAATTAAAGAGAGGAACATAATTGTGACAATTCCAGTAAAAAATGATTGGGCACCTATTCTGAAAGAAGCCAGTGAATCGGAGAGTTACCAAAAGCTGCGAGAATTTCTAAAAAAAGAATATGAAACAGAAACGATCTACCCGCCAAAAGAAAATATTTGGCAGGCTTTTGAATGGACACCATATAGTGAAGTAAAAGCAGTTATATTAGGTCAAGATCCTTATATTAGAGAAAATCAAGCACATGGACTGAGTTTTTCTGTACAACCAGGAATTAAACTGCCGCCTTCTTTAAAAAACATCTACAAAGAATTAGAGGCCGATTTAGGATATCCTCCAGCTGATCATGGTTACTTAGAATCATGGGCGAAGGAAGGAGTGTTGTTGTTAAATACCGTCTTGACTGTGAGAGAAGGACATTCTCATTCGCATAAAGGAAAAGGATGGGAGGAATTAACCAATTTTGTGATTCAAAAACTGAATGAACGAAGTGGAATGATCGTGTTTATTCTGTGGGGAAATCCTTCGATTGAAAAAAGAGATTTGATTGATGAGTCTAAACATGTGGTCCTAACGTCGCCTCATCCAAGCCCCTTTTCTGCCAGAAAAGGTTTTTTTGGATCAAGACCTTTTTCAAAAACCAATGAGGCTTTGATCGAAAGTGGACAGACACCGATCGATTGGGAAGTGCCTACACTCTAAAAAGAAACAACAACTGAATATCTGTAATAGTTTTGTTCTGTGAAAAAATAAAAAATAGCTGTATAAGAATAAAAAAAGCTGAAATAACTGTATTTTTTG
The DNA here is from genome assembly GCF_045528365.1 of Desemzia sp. FAM 23988. Classification (NCBI taxonomy): domain Bacteria; kingdom Bacillati; phylum Bacillota; class Bacilli; order Lactobacillales; family Carnobacteriaceae; genus Desemzia; species Desemzia sp. FAM 23988. The sequence continues at coordinate 1,231 of NZ_JBGQQS010000005.1, read as the reverse complement.
GTGATATAGTAGTATTATTAGAACTGTAGTATAAAACAAGGTTGGAGGGAATTAGATTGGAACTATTTGAGAGTTTAAAATCTAAAGTTTTAAATAAAAATGTCCGTGTAGTATTTCCAGAAGGAACTGAACCACGTATTTTGGGTGCGGTAGTCCGTTTACAAGCAGAAAACTTGGTACACCCAGTACTTTTAGGAAATGTTGAAGAAATCAAAACTTCCGCAAAAGATCATGGATTTAACGTAGAAAACATTGAAATCATTGACCCAAATAACTATGATGAATTTGACGCTATGGTAGAAGCTTTTGTTGAACGCCGTAAAGGTAAAGCAACTGCAGAACAAGCTCATGAAATTTTAAAAGATGAAAACTACTTTGGAACAATGTTAACTCACATGGGTAAAGTAGATGCTCTTGTAAGTGGGGCTGTACACTCAACAGGAGATACCGTTCGTCCTGCTCTTCAAATCATCAAAACTAAACCAGGCGTTAGCCGTACTAGTGGAGCGTTCATTATGATGCGCGGACGTGGACAAGAAAAATACTTGTTCTCAGATTGTGCCATCAACGTGAACCCTTCTGCGCAAGAATTAGCAGAAATCGCAGTAGAAAGTGCTAAAACAGCTGAAATGTTTGATATTGAACCTAAAGTTGCTTTATTAAGCTTCTCAACAAAGGGTTCAGCAAAAGCTGACGAAGTAACTAAAGTAGCCGAAGCAACTAAAATTGCTAAAGAATTAGCACCTCAATATGAAATTGACGGTGAAATCCAGTTTGATGCTGCTTTCGTTAAAGCTGTTGCAGATCAAAAAGCACCAGAATCAAATGTTGCTGGACAAGCATCAGTATTTGTTTTCCCAGAATTACAATCAGGAAATATTGGTTACAAGATCGCACAACGTTTCGGTAATTTTGAAGCAATTGGACCAATCTTACAAGGTTTGAACAAACCCATTTCTGACCTTTCTCGTGGTTGTGTGGAAGAAGATGTCTACAAGACAGCTATCATCACAGCTAATCAAGCTCTATAATTAAAATTCTATGATTAAAAGACAGAAAAGGCGCTCTTTGAGTGCCTTTTTTTATTTTGAGAAGTTTCATCAAAACTTAGTGTAAAATATTCGGTGGTAGAAATAAAAGACGAATGACGATCGTTTTTTAAGTTGACAAAAAAAGAGGAAGACCGTTACCATACAATTATAGGTTTGAGCGCCTAAATATAATCGTAAAG
>NZ_JBGQQS010000004.1:0-161925 GCF_045528365.1 Desemzia sp. FAM 23988 | reverse complement strand
TAAGGACAAGTTGTGATGGGGAGGGAAATTAAGTACCGAAGTTCCTGATGTCACACTGTCAAGAAAAGCTTCTAGTTAGAAACAAACAGCCCGTACCGCAAACCGACACAGGTAGTCGAGGAGAGAATCCTAAGGTGTGCGAGAGAACTCTCGTTAAGGAACTCGGCAAAATGACCCCGTAACTTCGGGAGAAGGGGTGCTGACCATCTGGTCAGCCGCAGTGAATAGGCCCAAGCGACTGTTTATCAAAAACACAGGTCTCTGCAAAATCGAAAGATGACGTATAGGGGCTGACGCCTGCCCGGTGCTGGAAGGTTAAGAGGATGGGTTAGCTTCGGCGAAGCTCAGAATTGAAGCCCCAGTAAACGGCGGCCGTAACTATAACGGTCCTAAGGTAGCGAAATTCCTTGTCGGGTAAGTTCCGACCCGCACGAAAGGCGTAACGATTTGGGCACTGTCTCAACGAGAGACTCGGTGAAATTATAGTACCTGTGAAGATGCAGGTTACCCGCGACAGGACGGAAAGACCCCATGGAGCTTTACTGCAGTTTGATATTGAGTGTCTGTACAGCTTGTACAGGATAGGTAGGAGCTATTGAAGCCAGGACGCCAGTCTTGGTGGAGGCATTGGTGGGATACTACCCTTGCTGTATGGCCACTCTAACCCTCAGCCATTAGCTGGCTGGGAGACAGTGTCAGACGGGCAGTTTGACTGGGGCGGTCGCCTCCTAAAATGTAACGGAGGCGCCCAAAGGTTCCCTCAGAATGGTTGGAAATCATTCGTAGAGTGTAAAGGCAGAAGGGAGCTTGACTGCGAGACCTACAAGTCGAGCAGGGACGAAAGTCGGGCTTAGTGATCCGGTGGTTCCGCATGGAAGGGCCATCGCTCAACGGATAAAAGCTACCCTGGGGATAACAGGCTTATCTCCCCCAAGAGTCCACATCGACGGGGAGGTTTGGCACCTCGATGTCGGCTCATCGCATCCTGGGGCTGTAGTCGGTCCCAAGGGTTGGGCTGTTCGCCCATTAAAGCGGTACGCGAGCTGGGTTCAGAACGTCGTGAGACAGTTCGGTCCCTATCCGTCGCGGGCGCAGGAAATTTGAGAGGAGCTGTCCTTAGTACGAGAGGACCGGGATGGACACACCGCTGGTGTACCAGTTGTTCTGCCAAGAGCATCGCTGGGTAGCTATGTGTGGAAGGGATAAACGCTGAAAGCATCTAAGCGTGAAGCCCCCCTCAAGATGAGATTTCCCATCACATTAGTGAGTAAGACCCCTGAAAGATGATCAGGTAGATAGGTTGGAAGTGGAAGTCTAGTGATAGATGGAGCGGACCAATACTAATCGGTCGAGGACTTAACCAAAGTTTTTAGGTGGATTCGAAGAATCTGAACGAATGTGCATTAGACAAATCCAGTTTTGAGAGTACACTATTCTCACACATATGTGTGGTGACGATGGCAAGAAGGTCACACCTGTTCCCATGCCGAACACAGTAGTTAAGCTTCTTAGCGCCGAAGGTAGTGAGGGGTTTCCCCTTGTGAGACTAGGACGTTGCCGCGCAATCGAAAGCATCATCTTCGGATGGTGCTTTTTTTGTACATATTTAAGTTACAGTACTGTTACTTTTTTTTATTTAACTTTCTATACTCTATCAATACTTGTACAATAAAAGTAAGATACAAAAATAGTGATTTAATTATCGTGAGCTCCATGTGAGTATCAAAGGGAGTGAAATGTGTATGGAAGAAAACACACAAAAAATGTATTATTGTGCTTTGGTTTTTGATGATAATGAATATTTAATTGCAGCGACCACAAAAGGTTTAGCTTTTGTAGGGTCAAAAAATGCTGGTCTTATTGAATTAGTAGTGTGGATCGAAATGTATTGTGCAGGTACTTTACTGGAAGAAAATAACGAGTTTATGCAATCATACCAAATGTTGTTGGAAGAATACTTTCAAGGGACAAGAAAAGAATTTGATGTGCCACTAGATATTAAAGGAACTAATTTCCAAGAAATGGTATGGCGCGAATTATTAAACATACCTTATGGAGAAACACGTACTTATTCAGATATTGCGGATGCTGTTGGAAATCCTAAAGCAATCCGTGCTGTAAGCGGAGCAATAGGGAAGAATCCTGTTGCAATAGTGGTGCCTTGTCATCGTGTAATTGGAAAAAACGGTAAACTTACTGGCTACCGAGGCGGCTTAGAGATGAAAAAAGAGTTATTGGAACTCGAGAAATGTACTGTACCTCAATTGAATATTCCTTCCTAATTGCCTGAAAAGCTCATCTGATTGGATGAGCTTTTTTTTATTCTGGTGAACGTTCTAATAGTGAAAAGGATTAAATCCTGTTATGATAAATGCGATTAAACAGAAGCAGGAGGATAAACTCGATATGGAAAATAAACAGAACGGCATTAAAACATTCATTCGTTTGTTATGGTCTACTAAAATCTCAAAAGGAGTTTTGAGTCTTGGGTTAATCGGAAGCATAGTCACAACTATGGTTGGTTTAGCGATTCCTCTATTAGCTGGTAATATTGTAGATGAATTTACTTTAGAAACTATTCAAATACCTATAATTGCTGCTATTGTTGCAGCTTTTCTATTGCAAGCTGTGATTGACGGAGGATCTGCTTATTTACTAGCAAGAGCTGGGCAGCAAATGGTGGCTCGTTTGAGAGAACGATTATGGTTGAAGATGATCCGACTACCTGTTAGCTATTTTGATACTACTCCTAGTGGAGACTCTGTCAGCAGAGTAGTGAATGATACGGGGATTGTTAGAGATTTGATCACGTATTATTTTCCGCAATTTGTGACGGGGATTATTTCTATTGTTGGAGCTGTCACTATTTTACTTTTTATGGATTGGAAAATGACTCTAGTGATGCTGATCTCAGTGCCGATAGTCTTACTGGTGATGATTCCTTTAGGAAAGAAGATGGGAAAGATTTCCCGCGAACTTCAGGCGGAAACGGCTCAGTTTTCTGGAGATATCCAACAAACGTTTAGTGAAAATCGTTTGATGAAGTCTTCAACAGCGGAAATGACAGAAGAAGAAAAGGGAAAAGCGGGTATTCAGCGATTGTTCAAGACTGGACTAAAAGAATCGAAAGTTACTTCTGTTATTGGTCCTTTAATGTATTTGATCATTATGGCTGTAGTGGTACTGATTTTTGCCTATGGTGGGATACGAGTGGCTAATGGCACCTTATCGACTGGTTCATTAGTAGCTTTTTTGCTTTATTTGTTCCAAATCATTTACCCGGTTACATCTTTCGCTACATTTTTTACGCAACTCAATAAAACAATTGGTGCTACAGAACGTATCGTGGCAATTTTAGAAATGGCGGATGAATCTGGCCAAGAAGGAATAGCGGAAAATATAACGGATAAACTATTGAGCCTTCACCAAGTGTCGTTCAGCTACCAAAAAGATGAACCGGTTTTAAAAGAAGTTTCTTTAGTAGCGAAACCAGGTGAAATGATTGCATTTTCTGGTCCGAGCGGTGGTGGTAAGACGACTATCTTTAGTTTGTTGGAGAGGTATTATGAGCCTGATTCTGGTGAAATAAAGGTTGGAGATATCCCAATTCAGCAGTTCTCATTAGCTTCATGGAGAAATCAGATTGGTTATGTATCGCAAGAGAGTGCTATGATGGCAGGGACTATTCGTGAGAACCTGACATATGGGTTGAAAAACGCAGAATCGATTTCGGATGATCGTCTATGGGAAGTAGCTAAGTTGGCTTATGCAGACCAGTTTATTAGGGAATTCAAGCAGGGTCTAGACACTTCTGTTGGTGAACGAGGAGTTATGTTGTCTGGAGGTCAAAGACAGCGTATCAACATTGCTCGTGCCTTCTTACGTGATCCTAAGATCTTATTAATGGATGAAGCTACTGCCAGTTTAGATAGTCAATCGGAACAAGTAGTTCAGCAAGCTTTAAGTCGCTTGATGAAAGGAAGAACGACGTTTGTGATTGCTCACCGTCTAGCCACGATCGTCAATGCAGATAAAATTATTTTTATTGAGCACGGAGAAATTACGGGGAGTGGGACTCATGAAGAATTAAAAGCTAGTCATTCTTTATACAGAGAGTTTGCTGAACAGCAATTATCCTAACTAAAAGGCAGTATGAATGGGACTTTATGCCTGTTTATGTTGCCTTTTTTTCGTTAGATAAGTAATCGTTTTTTTGGTTTTTTGATAAAGAGTATTATATGATGACAGAATAGAATGAAAAAAATTAAAGAAAAGAGGAAATGCATTGATACAAAATAATAAACATTCGAGATCTTTCATTAATTATTTAGTCATTCTGTTTTATGCGGCAATGGTAGGTGTGAATGCACTGGCTAATATTCTACCCATCAATGGAATAACTACGGGGGAAGTTTCAGATTCCTATCCTAACTTATTTGCTCCTGCTGGATTGACCTTCTCAATTTGGGGTGTCATCTATCTTTTGTTAGGGATATACGCTATTTATCAATTAATTGGATTTCGAAAAACGAGTAGTGCAATAAAGTTAGACTCTGTAAAGAAAATAAATCGTTACTTTATCCTTTCTTCAGTGGTCAATATTGCTTGGATTCTAACGTGGCATTATGATTTTATCGGGCTTTCAACCCTCTTGATTTTTTCTTTGCTCATTTGTCTGATTTTGATCAATCATTTGACTCAGTCTGCTAATCTGTTATCGAAAAAAGATAAGCTTTTTATTCGACTTCCGTTCAGTATTTATTTTGGATGGATAACGGTAGCGTCGATAGCTAATGTAACGATATTACTGGTAGACATAGATTGGAATGGATGGGGGCTGACAGATCAAACTTGGACGATCATTATTTTGATAGTAGGATTGGTCATTGCATTAGCAACTATGATCAGCAACAAAGATATCGCTTATGGGTTAACTATTTTGTGGGCGTACTTTGGGATTGCCTATAAACATCTATCTGAAACAGGTTTTTCGGGTGACTATCCGTTGATTATTGCCACCGTCATTGGAGCAATGGCTGTTGTATTGATTACGTGCGGCTATTTATTGTATACACGTAAAAAAAGAGCAAAAAGTTTTTATTAACGAGAAATGGCCTCTAAAAGTTAGGTTTTTACTCTAACATGGGGTCATTTTCTTTTATCTAGTAGTCAGGTTATGGCTTTTTACAAGTTGTTCATAGGCGCAGTCCTTGAAAAAGAATAGAACCTTTCAAAATATGCTTTTATAAAAGGATATTAAAGAAACTAGACAAGGAACAGCCTTTTTCTTAAATTCTTTTTCATGTAGAAGTGTGGTAAACTTGTGTTACGAATCTAAAAGTAAGGATCAGGATATATGACTAAAAACACAAGGTTAATGTATATCGCTCTATTAGCTGCTCAGGGGGTAGTCATTTCGTTAGTTGAACGATCTATTCCGTTTCCTTTTGCATTTGCACCAGGAGCTAAATTAGGCTTATCTAACATGATCACAATACTGGCATTATTTACTTTATCGTACAAAGACAGCTTTAAAGTAGTTTGGATGCGGCTGTTAGTGACTACATTGTTAGGTGGTACGCTGTCTACATTTTTGTACAGCTTTGCCGGGGCCTTTTTAAGTTATTTCGGTATGTTAGTCATTCGAATGTTGGGGCCGAAAAGGGTCAGTCTTATTGGCGTAAGTGCGGCAGGCGGAATTTTGCATAATGTTGGTCAATTAGTAGTGGCTAGTACGATTGCTCAATCCTTTAGCGTGATGCTGTATCTTCCAATATTGTCTTTTTCAGGAATATTTGCTGGAATAGCTGTGGGGATAGCCGCTAATTACTTAATGGAACACGTAGCTACCATAAAAAAAATACAGAATGAAGAAGCCAAACATAATCGTTTAACACGAGCATGGTACGAAGCTTCTTCAGAGAAAGAATAAAACAGCATGAAAGCCTCTTAAAAATCAACTAAATGGATTTTTAAGAGGCTTTTTGTATAAAAAGAGCTAGAGAATGAGTGTCATGTATTATTTCTAACTTGATAAACAACGTTATGTGAACTAGCGAGCTAAAAAGCGTTTACAATTGACGGAAATAAGAACAAATCAATTAAAATCAATATTTTTGCTTGTTCAGTGTAGACATAACAAGAGAAATAAACTATAATAAATTCGTAATAATAAATAGTAAGTAAAGTTATAATACATTTGTTTGCTCAAAGAATAACAATTTTTTATAAATGAACATAGGATAAGGAGTTTTTCGAATGGCAACAAAAAATATTGTTGTAGTTGGTGCTGGTTATGCTGGTGTGGCTGCTACGAAAAAATTATCAAAACATTTTAAAAAAGATAAAGATGTGGTTATCACTTTAATTGACAAACACTCTTATCAAACTTACATGACTGAGTTGCATGAAGTCGCTGCGGGCCGTGTAGAACCCGATGCAATCCAATATGATCTGCAACGTTTGTTCGCTCGCCAAAAAAATGTAGATATCGTAACAGATGAAGTACTTCATGTAGACCATGATGCAAAAACGGTTAAAACAGTAAAAACTGTCTTTAACTATGATTATTTGATTTTAGCTATGGGTGGAGAGCCTAATACGTTTAACGTACCTGGTGTTGAAGAAAATGGATTCACATTATGGTCATGGGAAGATGCGAATGCGATCCGTCGTCACATCAAAGATACAGTAGAAGCTGCATCAAATGAACATGACGTTCAAAAAAGAAAAGCAATGTTGACGGCTGTTGTCAGTGGAGCTGGGTTCACTGGTGTTGAAATGGTCGGAGAATTGATGGAATGGGGAGAACGTTTAGCTAAAGACAATAAATTAGATCCTGACGAATTTAGCTTATACTTAGTAGAAGCTGCTCCGAAAATTCTTGGAGTCGTTACTGAAAAAGAACAAACTAAGGCTGAAAAATACATGTCGAAAAAAGGGATTCAAATCATCAAAGGCAATGGGGTAGCAAATGTTGCTAAAGATTCAATTGAATTGACGGACGGTACTGTGATCCCAACTCATACATTAGTGTGGACTGCAGGAGTTAAAGCTAATTCAGATGCTGCTGAATATGGCATTGAAACGGCTCGTGCGGGGCGTTTGGTAGCGAACAAATACATGGAAGCTAAGGGCGTAAAAGATGTCTATTTAGCTGGAGACCTTGTGTACTACGAAGAACCAGAAAAAGACAACACACCAGTTCCACAAATCGTTCAAAGTGCAGAACAAACAGGTCACACGGCAGCTGCAAACATCATCGCTGCAATGGAAGGCAAAGAAAAAGTAGAACACAAAGGTAATTACCAAGGATTTATGGTTTCTATCGGTTCTCGTTACGGTGTAGCTTACTTAATGGATAAAATCCATTTAAGCGGCTTCCTGGCAATGTTTGTAAAACATATGGTGAACTTATTGTACTTCTTGACTATCGGATCTGCTTTCTACTTTGTTCAATATATCAGACACGAATTCTTCTTTATTAAAGACAAACGCAATATTTTCCGCGGACACTTATCACGATTAGGAAACATTTTATGGTCAGTACCATTGCGTGTTTTCTACGGAAGTATGTGGACTTGGGAAGGGATCAAAAAGACATTTGGTTTATTCGGGACAACATCTTGGTTTGGCAAAGAAATCGTCTTGCCATTTGAATGGCTGCAAGAACCAACCACAGGTGCTTCTCAAGTAGTTGAAGAAGTAGTCGCTAAACCGGTATTTGGTTTAAGCTATGTGTATGGTGAAGAACCAATGATGGTATTCAGCAAAGCTCCAGGCTGGTTCAACTCTATCATGGAATTCATGATTCCTAATACAGATGTCGCTTTATTCTTCCAAAAGTTCATGACAATCGTTGAGTTATTGATCGGATTAGCGATTATTGCAGGACTGTTTACATGGTTGGCAAATGCCGCTACTATTGCTTTAGTCGTTTCATTCTCACTTTCAGGTATGTTCTACTGGGCAAACGTTTGGTTCATTCCAGTCGCGATCTCATTGATGAACGGATCTGGTAGAGCATTTGGATTAGACTATTACGTGATACCATGGATTCAAAATAAGTTGAGTAAGTGGTGGTATGGAGATATTAAATCCATCTATGAAACTGGTATTAACAAGTAAAATGTGTTAAAAAGGGGATGGGACAAAAAGTCCCATCCTTTTATTTTTGTAAAACGTTCAACAGAGGTGAAGATAAATGAAAAAGCAGCTAAAGATGGTTCGTCGGTGGGATATTATGATTGTATTAGCTTTGATGGTAGCGTCTTTCCTTCCGCTGGTTTTTTTTACGTATGTGCAAGCTCAGACTGGAGATGCTGAATTGAAAGCAGTGATCAGCGCAAACGGAGAAATCGTTAAAGAGTTTATTTTAACGGATGATGGCCAGACCGAAGAATATGTCTATACAGATGACCATGGGCATAAAAACACCGTGATTCGTGATGGATTGAAAATTTATATGTCAGATGCAAGTTGTAATGATCAATTATGTGTTCGAAAAGGCGAAATCAATGCATTTGGCGAGACGATTGTTTGTTTGCCGAATCATTTATTAGTTGAAATAGAACCCAGTCAGTCTGATGTTGAAATTGAAAATGAGCTAGACATTATTTCCTGAAATAAGCACTTTAAAAATAGAGGAGAACTGGTATGAAGATTCACCCAATGTGGAAAGACTATCCTTCGATACAAACTGAATTAAAAGCATGTATTTCTTTAATCGAACAAAACATCACTATTAAAAATAAAGATGTGCAACAAAAAATCGTTCAATTGCTTTCTTCCGGCGGTAAAACATTACGTCCTGCGTTTAGCTTAATGTTTTCACAGTATAAAAGCGAAACGGATCAGGAAAAAGCTCGAGCGATTGCAGCTGCTGTTGAAGTGCTGCATTTAGCAACTTTGGTGCACGATGACGTCATTGATGAATCTGATTTGCGTCGCGGGCAAGAGACGATTAATACGCAATATGACAATCGAGTAGCAGTATACACCGGCGATTACTTATTTACTGTCTGTTTTCGTCTGCTCACAGATTATGCAGCGGATGCTTCGGCGCTGCAATTAGATAAAAACGGCATGGAAAGCATCTTGGTTGGCGAACTGAACCAAATGAATATGAAGTACAATTCTAATATGACTATGCGCAATTATTTGAAACAAATACAAGGCAAGACAGCACAATTGTTTGCGCTGAGTTGTTATGCTGGGGCCTATGAAAAGGGCTCAGAAAAAATGGCCAATTCAGCTTATCAAATCGGCAATAATATAGGTATGGCTTTTCAAATTATTGATGATGTACTGGATTACACGCAAGATACTGTGATTGCAGGGAAACCGATGATGAGCGATTTGAAAAATGGTATTTATACCGCTCCTCTTTTATTTGCCATGCAAGAAAATCGGGAAGTATTCGAGCCTTATATTTTAAAAAAAGATCAGATCACAGAAGAAGAGATCAAAGAAGTATACAAGTTGGTGCAGTTGTATAAAGGTGAAGAACGCGCGAAAGAATTAGCCAATAAATATACTAAAAAAGCGTTAAAACGAATCAAACGACTGCCTGAAAATTCAATAAAAAGCACTCTATTGACCATTACTGAGCAAATGTTGTCTCGTGATATGTAAAAAAGAAACCTTATAAAATAAGGTTTCTTTTTTTAAAAGTGAAATGTTCATAAATTTTTCAGATAGTTAATGAAAAAATTATTAAATTGTGTGAAATAGATTGATTTGTTTTGCTGTCAATGCTACTATAAGTACGTAATAAAGAAAAGAAATATTTGTGAATACTTACACAAATAGAAGTGCATATACTAAAAAAGGGTGGGTATAAAATGAAAAAATTATTCTCAGTATCAACGTTAACTTTAGCTTCAGCTTTGGTATTAGCTGCATGCGGCAGTTCTGAAGAAGCAACAGAGTCATCTGAATCAGCAGCTTCAGAAGGCGGATTACAAGATGGAACATATACTTTAGTAGAGAAAAACTTGGATGAAAATGGCTGGAAAACAGACTTCTCTATTACTGTAAAAGGCGGAGAAATTACTGAATCAAATTATGAGAACGTAAATGAAGCTGGCGATAAAAAATCTGAAGACGAAGCTTATCAAGAAAGAATGTCAGAAGTTTCCGGCGTCGGTCCAGTAGAGTACTTCCCGCAATTAAATGAACAATTAGTTGAAACTCAAGATCCAGCAGCAGTTGAAGTAGTAACTGGAGCTACACACTCATCAGAATCTTTCAAAGAGTATGCGCAACAATTAGTAGACGCTGCTGAAGAAGGCAATACGGATACCATTGAAATCGATAATTAATAGTTTCTATTCTCATTAATTGATTTATAATAACAGGTAGGGGCAATGTATTTTGTTCCTGCCTGTTTTTGTATGAATTACGAGAAGTTAGGAGAAATAAAATGAAAAAAATATATCAACATAAAAAAATCTTAAGTGGACTAATGATGGGAGCTTTTTTTCTTTTACTGGCCGGCTGCGGCTCGAAAGAAGAGCAAGCCTTGCTCACCACGCCCTATGAACAAACAGAATTTCTAATGGGTACTTATGTAACATTGCGTGTGTATGATGAAGGGAAAGAGGAAGTTCTGGAAAATGCTTTTGCCCGAGTCGAGAAATTAGCGGATAAGGTAACTGTTAATGAACCTGGCTCAGAAATCGACAAAGTCAACGAAGCTGCGGGAGACGAAGCTGTCAAACTTTCAGATGATGTGTATCCTTTAATCGAAACTGCTGCAAAATACAGTGAAGTTTCTAATGGCGGATTTGATTATACTGTAGGACCTATAACAGATTTATGGAGAATCGGCTTTGATGATGCTAGAAAACCGGAGCAAGCTGAAATCGATGCAGCATTGCCGCTAGTGGATTACAGCAAAGTTGAGTTAGATGCAGAAAATCAAACCATCTTTTTAACCCAATCAGGAATGGCTTTAGATTTAGGAGCGATTGCTAAAGGCTATATTGCAGATGAGATCAAGGTATTATTCGAAGAATCAGGGGTCACCACGGCTATTATCGATTTAGGTGGAAATGTAGTCGTTATGGGAGGTTCGCCTACCAGAGAAGGAGAAGCTTGGAATATCGGGATACAAGATCCTTTATCTGAACGAGGAGAAACCGTTGGAAAGACCAAGCAAAAAGATCGGTCAATCGTTACTTCTGGAATCTATGAACGTTATCTTGAAGTGGATGGGGAAATTTATCATCATTTGATGAATCCTGAGACTGGTTACCCTTTTGATAATGAAATTGCTGGCGTGTCGATTATTTCCAATCGTTCTGTTGATGGGGATGCTCTTTCAACAGTTGTATTTGGATTAGGGTTAGAAGATGGATTGGAATACGTGAACAATCGAGATGATATAGAAGCTGTTTTTATTACCAAAGAAAAAGAAATTTATACGTCAGATGGGTTGATGGATAACTTTGAATTGACTAATGAGGAATACACTTGGGTGAATAAATAAGTTTAAGCTGGAGTGCATCAAAAAAACCTTTAAAGGAAGTGTATGAATGAGTGTACCTGTTTTTTTAGAATTGGTTGAGATAAAAACCAAATTAGCTAGTTTATTTCCTTTTACATTAGGTGTTTTATTTTCTTTGTATTATTTCTCGGAGCTGAATGGAGTAAACACCTTGCTGTTTTTTCTTGCAATGGTGGTTTTTGATATGGCCACTACTGCAATCAACAATACGATGGACTATGTCAAAGCAAAAAACATGGACTACAAAGACCAGGAAAATATTTTAGGAAAAGCTGGGTTGTCAGTGAAGCAAGTAACCTATTTGATTGTGGCAATGGTAACTTTTTCTGCTGTCATTGGTCTGTTATTGGTTTATCGAACGAACCTTTTGCTGCTGGTCATAGGTGCTATTTGTTTTGCGGTAGGAATATTATATACTTTTGGACCATTCCCGATCTCTAGAATGCCTTTAGGTGAAGTGATGTCTGGTTTGACAATGGGATTTGGTATTTTCTTTATTGCCGTTTTTATCAATGTTCCTTCTACCTTTATCACAGCCTTGACAATAGAATGGCCTAATTTCGCGCTGACAGGAAGCATCCAAAATGTAGCAGCCATCTTTTTAGCTTCTCTGCCGTTAGTGTTTACGATTGCCAACATTATGTTGTCCAATAACATTTGCGATTACGAGACAGACATTACCAACCATCGCTATACATTAACTTTTTATATTGGCAAACCAATTGCTGTGCGTTTATACCGTTGGTTGTACTATGGGGCTTTTGCTGCCAGCACATTAGCCGTTTTACTAGGAGTCAACTCTGTTTTTATGTTAGGTATCTGGATCATTTTCCCTATTGTTCAAAAAAATATTCATGTTTTTACCAATAAGCAAGATAAAGCCACTACATTTGGCTTAGCCATAAAAAATCTAATTGTTTACCACGGGATGCAAATTATTCTATACAGTTTAGCCATTATTTTTCAATGATGAAACAGGGCGGCAGTTGATTTAAAAACTAAAATATTCTGGAAGAAGGCTAGTAGAAATGGGTTTTAGCACATTATGTTACCATGAATTCCGTAAACGAGAAGAAATTACTGAACAAGGACCGTCTCCGATCAAAGTGACGCAAGATTATGATGATGCACTGCCGCGTGAACTCTTTACCTATGTAGAAGACTTTGAAGCGCAAATGAACTACTTAAAAGCGGAGCAGTATCATGTCTTGACGTTAGAAGAAGTTCGGGCTTATTTGAACGGAGCAGAGATTCGGGAAAAATCGGTTTTACTGACAGCGGATGATACTTATCAATCGTTTAAAAAGTACGCTTATCCGATCTTGAAAAAATTGGATTTTCCTGTTGTTTCATTTGTAGTGTTAGGTTGGTTGAGCGAGCAGGAAGAACCATTTCTGGCTAGTCGTTCTGTGTCTATGAGCAAGGAGGAGCTGGAAGCTATGAAAGGTCTAGTGACAACAGCCAATCACACTACTCTGCTGCATCAACGATTTGCGGACGGCAGCTCCGCAATCCAAACGGTTACTGACGAAGCATTGAAAGCAGATTTGGCGACATGTGGAACTTATGTAGAAGAGCCTGATGTTTTTGCCTATCCTTTTGGAATCTACAATGAACGAGATCTTTTACGCTTAACAGCAATAGGGATGGACTTGGCATTTACTTGCAAGTCAGGTAAAAATACGCAAGATACGCCGCCGTTAGAGTTGCACCGTGATGTGGTTCCGCTGGGTATCTCATTAGAAGAATTTAAAGCAATCGTTTCATAAAAACAACAGCCTGAAAAGTACCGATCCAGGACTTTTCAGGCTGTTGTTTTGTGATTTATTGGAGTATCGGTCTGTATAAGGAACTTTATTTAGTTCACCCTTAATCACACGACTGTCGACTGGGGTACTGTCTTTTGGAACAACAAAAACCCCTTCTACTTTTTAAGTAAAAGGGGAGAAAAGGGCTTGGGTTGGTGTTATGCTTTAATGGTTACTGGCTCTCTGCGAATAACTTCTTGTGTTTCGATATCAAAGAAGTGTCCTTTGTTCATGTCGAAAGCTAATTCAATCATTTCGCCAGGATTGTGGAAGTCGCGTGCATCTACTTTAGCTATGAATTCTGTATTGCCGACTTTTGAATACAGCATAGTTTCAGCACCCAATAGTTCTGATACTACAACTTCAGAATTAACGACAGTATTTGGAGAAGAATCGATAGCGATTTGTTCGCTGTGGATGTCTTCAGGACGAATACCGAAAATCAGTTTTTTGCCATCATAACCACGTTCTTTTAACAAACTCAACTTGCCGGCTGGAACTTCGATTTGTAAATCTGTTCCATTAGAAATCGTATTGTCTTCCAATGTTACTTCAAATAAGTTCATGGCTGGAGAACCGATAAATCCGGCAACAAAAACGTTATTTGGTGTATCGTAAACTTCTTTTGGAGAACCGATTTGTTGGATGAATCCGTCTTTCATGATAACGATACGATCTGCCATTGTCATCGCTTCCGTTTGGTCATGGGTTACGTAAATAGTTGTTGTTTCTAAGCGGCGGTGCAATTTAGCAATCTCTGCACGCATTGCTACACGCAATTTCGCATCTAAGTTGGATAAAGGCTCATCCATTAAGAAGACTTTTGCGTCACGAACGATTGCACGTCCTAAAGCTACACGTTGGCGTTGTCCACCAGAAAGAGCTGCTGGTTTACGTTTCAAGTATTCTGTTAAGCCTAGGATATCAGCGGCTTCTTCTACACGGCGTTTGATTTCTTCTTTTTTGTATTTGCGTAATTTCAATCCAAAGGCCATGTTATCGTATACAGTCATGTGAGGATATAGGGCGTAATTTTGGAAAACCATTGCGATATCCCGGTCTTTTGGAGCTACATCGTTCATCAACGTGTCGCCGATCCATAATTCGCCTTCAGTGATTTCTTCTAATCCAGCAACCATCCGTAAAGTTGTGGATTTCCCACAACCTGATGGGCCAACAAACACAATAAACTCGCGGTCTTTAATATCTAAATTAAAATCTGTTACAGAATAAGTATCATTATTGTCGTAACGTTTATGAATTTGTTTTAAAGCTAATTCTACCATATGATTCGTCCCCTTTGTGTAATTGTTTAGTTGATAGTACCAGTATATTGTAAACGCTATCTTTTTAAAATGTTGAACTGCACAAAAATCAAAAGATTTATTTGTGCAGATTGCTCAGAGCAGAAAAATTGCTGATTCTAAACAATTTTCTCCAAGAGTTCTTTTTCTTATGCTAAACTAGTAAAATGAAAACCGCAAAACAAAAGCTTTTTTTATAAAGAAAGGGACTGACAAATGAACAAAGTAAGAGGTTTTGAAATTGTATCAAGTTACGAAGGAAAAGAGATCACATTGCCAGAGAGAGCTACACAGCAAGCAGCAGGCTATGACTTTCAAGCAGCTGAAGACATTGTAGTGCCTACTATTTGGAATGTATTATTAAAAAATCAAGCGTTGCAGCAAAATGAAGCTTCGAGTTTACCTCAAGAAAATAAAGAATATCTAGCATCAACACTTGTTCCTACAGGGATCAAAGCGTATATGCAGGAAGATGAGTACTTGCAATTAGCCAATCGTTCCAGCAACCCGATCAAAAACCAATTGTCTATGCCAAATGGGGTAGGAATCGTGGACGCTGATTATTATGGGAATGAAAAAAATGAAGGGCACATTTATTTTCAATTTATCAACTACGGACTGACAGATTACGTCATCAAAAAAGGAGACCGTATCGGTCAAGGAATCTTTATGCCTTATTTGAAGGCAGACAAAGATACAAATAGCGGCATTCTTCGCACTGGCGGTTTTGGGTCTTCAGGAAAATAACGGTTCAAAAGTGCACAAAAACTTATTTTTCAGTTTCTTGCGTATCATTATTTAACAAGAGACAATAAACTTAACGGTTATTTAAACTTATTGTGCATTCTAGAAGCCCCAGAAGGCTTAAGATGTGGTAAAATAAGAATAGTCATAAAACATCAAAAAGAAAGAGAGGTTCAGCTTTTGGCCAAAAAGAAATCGACTAAATTTGTCTGTCAATCTTGTGGTTATGAATCTCCTAAGTGGATGGGACGTTGTCCAAATTGTGGCAGTTGGAATGAAATGATGGAAGAATTGGAAGTAGACAAAACAGATCGCCGCAGTCGCGTTAGTATGACCGGTGCAACGGCTAAGGCGCAACTCGTCAAAGATGTCACGGTTTCTACCGAAACGCGGGTCAAAACGCAATTAGGCGAATTGAATCGTGTGTTGGGCGGTGGAGTTGTTCCGGGTTCTTTAGTGTTGATCGGGGGAGACCCTGGTATTGGTAAATCTACTTTACTGTTGCAAGTTTCAGCTCAACTCAATATGACAGGCGGAAAAGTCCTTTATGTGACTGGAGAAGAGAGTGCGACGCAAATCAAATTGCGGGCAACTCGCTTAGGCGTTGACGGAGGGAAATTCTATATTTACCCAGAAACCGATATGAGCGCTATTCGGCAGACCATTGAAGAGATCAAACCAGAATATGTAATCATTGATTCGATCCAGACGATGAATCAACCAGATATCACGAGTGCTGCTGGGAGTGTTTCGCAAGTACGTGAAAACACAGCGGAATTAATGAAAATCGCTAAAACAAATAATATTGCTATCTTTATTGTTGGTCATGTGACCAAGGAAGGGGCAATTGCTGGACCGCGTATGTTAGAACACATGGTGGATACAGTGCTGTATTTTGAAGGAGACCGTCACCAATCTTTTAGAATTTTACGAGCTGTAAAAAACCGGTTTGGCTCTACTAATGAAATAGGTATTTTCGAAATGCGGGAAGATGGATTAAAAGAAGTATTAAATCCTTCAGAAATGTTTTTAGAAGAACGTCTGGCGGGAGCAAATGGGTCGTCCGTAGTGGCAGCTATGGAAGGAACACGTCCGATACTTGTAGAAATCCAAGCTTTATTGACTCCTACTGCGTTTGGGAATGCCAGAAGAACTGCCAGCGGGTTAGACCATAATCGAGTCTCATTGATTATGGCAGTATTGGAAAAAAGAGCGAATTTATTGCTGCAAAATCAAGATGCTTATTTGAAAGCAGCGGGTGGCGTAAGATTAGACGAACCGTCTGTCGACTTAGCCATAGCGATCAGTATCGCTTCCAGCTACCAAGAAAAAGGTACACGAGCTACGGATTGCTTTATAGGGGAAATCGGCTTGACTGGCGAGATCAGACGTGTCAGTCAAATTGAACAACGCGTTAAAGAAGCGGCTAAATTAGGATTTGAACGCATTTTTATTCCTAAGAATAATATCGGAGGCTGGACTTTTCCGAAAGACATTGAAGTCATCGGTGTCGCGACCATTAGTGAAGCCGTCAAAAAAGGGATCAAAGGATAAATTTTAAGGAACGTCCAATAGTCATTCAGGCAGCTTTGCACAGCAAGTGTAAAGCTCCTCAATGATGATAAACTAATTAATATAGTACAGCTTTTATAAAGGAGGAACATATTTGAAGAAAAAAATTATCTCGCTTGTTTTTGTCTTGATTGGTGGAAGTATCGGAGCAACATTCTTGCCATTATTTTGGGAAATTATTGGCGTCAACAGTAATTTAGTCAACAATGTATTCACGAATATTTTGATTGGTGCACTTATTTTTTATCTTTTATCTTTACCTTCCGTGAAATATGTTGAACGAGCTATTGGAAAAGCAGAAGAATTTATTAGTCAGTTAAGCTTATCGTATTTGATTGCTGGCAGTATCGGAACAATTATAGGATTGCTGTTGGCATGGCTTATTACGATCCCGCTAAGTACTTTTGGATTGCCGTTATTAAGCAATGTAGTGCCTTTATTAGTGACGATATTTTTGGCTTACCTCGGCTTTCGAGTAGGGACAACGCGTCGCCAAGAAATCCGCACGTTATTCCAAACGAAACCCAAACCAGAGACTGAGGAATCCGAGAACCAAGTTTTAGAGCGTAATGCAGACGACAATTTCCGCAAATACAAGATCTTAGACACAAGCGTGATCATAGATGGACGAGTGTATGATATTGTCATGACAGGTTTTCTAGAAGGAACGATTTTGATTCCAAACTTTGTATTGCATGAATTGCAGCACATTGCTGACTCTTCCGATAGCTTGAAACGCGTACGTGGAAGAAGAGGGTTGGACATCTTAAATGCGTTACAAAAAGAAGAAGGCTTAAAAGTAGAAAATTACGATGGAGATTTTAAAGAAATCGAAGAAGTCGATGCTAAGCTGGTGAAGCTGGCTAAATTATTGGATGGAGTAGTAGTGACCAATGATTACAATTTGAATAAAGTATGTGAATTCCAGAATGTTCCTGTTCTAAACATCAATGAATTGGCTAACGCAGTAAAACCAGTCGTTATCCCAGGTGAAAGTATGGTAGTGACGATGGTCAAAGCTGGTACAGAACGGACGCAAGGAGTCGCTTATTTAGATGATGGCACAATGGTCGTTGTAGAAGAAGGACAACACTACATGAACAAAACGATTGAAGTAGTCGTGACAAGTGCACTTCAAACGGCTGCTGGTCGAATGATTTTTGCAAAACCGGCTAATACACAAAAGAAACTGAACGATAAAGAATAGGAGCGATTGGATTTGGCAAAAACAACTTATGAGCTGATTTTATTAGCAGCTGGCCAAGGCAAACGCATGAAGAAGGATCGAAATAAAGTCTGGTTGTCATTAATGGGAAAACCATTGATTGAACGTGCTATGGAAACTTTTTTAAAAGATCCTTGTTGCGTTCACATCATTGTGACGGTCAACCCAGATGAAGTTGAGATGCTGGAAGAATTGATTGAAGCGGAATTTCCGAATACAGATAAACCTATCTCGCTGGTTATCGGCGGTTCTGAACGACAATACAGTTCATACAATGGCTTACAGTATTTAAAAGATCCTGAAAACGGGTATGTGATGATTCACGAAGCTGCCCGTCCCTTTCTTGAACAGGACTTTATCGATCAGTTAAATGAAGGTATGCAGCAAACAGGAGGAGCTATTTTAGCCGTCCCTCCAAAGGATACAATCAAACAGGTTTCAAATGGGATCATTGAAAAAACGATTTTACGAGAAAGTGTTTGGCAAGCTCAAACGCCGCAAGCTTTTCGCAGTTCTCTAGTGTTGGAGGCTCACGAAAAAGCAACTAGCGACAACTTTTTCGGAACAGATGACGCGTCTGTTGTGGAACGGATTTTTTCACAGATCAAGATCGTACCGGGAAACTATTACAATATAAAAATGACTACTCCAGAAGATTGGGTAACAGGCGAAGCTATTTTGCATCATCAGTTATCCAACTAACTCCTGCAACAGAAAAATCAATCTAGATAGCGAGTATCTTAGAGTTAACAATTGTCAAAGTCACATTTGCGTGGTAACTTTAAGTGGATAAGACAACAAGGTTTTAATTTAAATTGAAGGCATTCTATTTTTAGAAAAGAGGACATACATTATGACAAAAAAAGTTCGTGTACGTTACGCACCAAGCCCAACAGGACATTTACACATTGGGAATGCTCGTACGGCTTTATTTAATTACTTATTTGCCCGTCATCATGATGGAGAATTTATTATTCGTATTGAAGATACAGACCAAAAACGAAACATCGAAGGCGGCGAAGAAAGCCAACTGGAAAATTTAAAATGGTTGGGTATCGAATGGGATGAAAGTCCAGAAAAACCTGGCAAATATGGTCCATATCGTCAATCGGAACGTAAAGAGATTTACGATCCGTTAATTGACCAATTATTGATGAGCAACCGTGCTTACAAGTGTTACTGTACAGAAGAAGAGTTAGAAGAAGAACGCGAAGCACAACGCGCTCGCGGCGAAATGCCTCACTATGGCGGCAAATGTGCAAACTTATCTGCAGCTGAACAAAAAGCTAAAGAAGCAGAAGGTATCGTACCGGTTATTCGCTTCCGTGTACCAAAAGAAAACACATATGCATTTGATGATTTAGTAAAAGGACACATCTCTTTTGAAGCAGAAAGTGTTGGAGGAGACTTTGTTATCCGTAAACGTGACGGTTTCCCAACGTACAACTTTGCAGTAGCCGTAGATGACCATTACATGAAAATCACGCACATTTTACGTGGAGACGACCATATTGCCAACACTCCAAAACAAATGATGATTTATGAAGCGTTTGACTGGGAAGCACCGACTTTTGGTCACATGACGTTGATCATCAACAGTGAAACAGGTAAAAAACTGAGCAAACGTGATGAAAGTATTCTTCAATTTATCGAACAATACCGCGAATTAGGCTACTTGCCGCAAGCGATGTTCAACTTTATTGCTTTACTAGGCTGGTCACCTGTTGGAGAAGATGAAATCTTTGATCAAGAAACACTGATTAAGATCTTTGACTCAGCACGCTTAAGTAAATCGCCTGCCGCATTTGATGCGAAAAAACTGGAATGGATCAACAATCACTACATGAAAGATGTAGACTTGGATACTGTTACGGAATTAGCAAAACCGCACTTGGTAAAAGCTGGACGTATCGAAGAAAACTTATCTGAAGAACAAGAACAATGGGTGAAAAACCTTGTCAGCTTGTATCATGAGCAAATGAGTTATGGAGCAGAAATTGTTGAATTATCTGAATTGTTCTTTACTGAAGCGCCAACTTTAGGAAACGAAGCGCGTGAAGTACTAGCTGGCGAAACCGTTCCTGAAGTATTAGCCGCATTTGATAAAGTATTGAGTGAAATTGAACCATTTGATGCGGATAATGTTAAAAAAGGAATCAAAACGGTTCAAAAAGAAACTGGCGTTAAAGGGAAAAACTTGTTTATGCCGATCCGTATTGCTGTAACCGGCCAAATGCACGGTCCGCAATTAAACGAAACGATTGAATTATTAGGACGCGAAAAAACAAAAAAACATTTAGAAGAAGTTCTAAATACATTAGCGTAAAACTATACATTAAAGACAATGATAAGAAAGAGTAACTGAACAAGTGTCCTCAGAGAGTCTGTATGGGTGGAAGCAGATGACACGAATTCAGTGAAGTGCCTCTTGGAGTTGTGGTGTCGAATCAAGTAGACACCTACCGGCTAACACCCGTTACCCTGTCCGAGATTAGTGGCTTTTTGAGCGACTAATGAAAAAAAGTGGAACCACGCCAAAGCGTCTTTTTTGTGAAAGCAAAAAAGACGCTATTTTTATATCAGGATGTGGAGGTCGCTTGGTAGACGCGACAAGAAAATAGGAAATGCAATAGAGGATGTTCTTTATCCTCAATTGCATTTATCTTTTTCTCGAGTGTCTAGCGACCGCAACTCGCCTAGACTGATGCGAAGTGGCCCGTTTAGCTCGGATAGAAAAAAACTAGTTTAATAAATTCCCCCAAAAATAAATCATAAAAAAGAAAAAAAGGTGGCCAATATGCGTACTATAAGTGAAACGGTTCAAACGATAAAACAGAATGATCCCTCAGTCCGCAGTACGCTGGAGATATTCTTGACTTATCCGGGGTTTCATGCGATATTGTGGCATCGAGCAGCGTATTTTTTCTATCGGCACCAATGGTATTTGGTGGGGAAAATAATCGCGACTATTTCTAGATTTTTTACAGGAATCGAGATTCATCCAGGAGCCGTCATTGGAAAAAGATTGTTTATTGATCATGGGATGGGACTGGTTATTGGAGAAACGGCCATCATTGGAGACGATGTGGTGCTGTTTCATGGGGTAACTTTAGGCGGAACCGGAAAAGAAAGAGGAAAACGACACCCTACGATTGGGAATAATGTCTTAATATCCGCACATACTCAGGTTTTAGGACCGATCACTATAGGAGATAACTCTAAAATCGGCGCTTCAGCAGTGGTGCTGGAAGACATCCCAAGTAATGCTACAGCTGTAGGGATACCTGCAAAAGTCGTCAAATTGAATGGTCAACGAGTAGCACACTAAACTAAACGAATTAAAATCTCACCTAAAAAGGAAGTGGTAATCCATGCTAAAAATCTATAACACGCTGACTCGCCAAAAAGAAGCATTTGTCCCTTTAGAAGAAGGCAAAGTAAAAATGTATGTTTGCGGTCCTACGGTATACAATTACATCCATATTGGAAACGCGCGCAGTACTGTAGCTTTTGATACGGTTCGCAGGTATTTGGAATATCGCGGGTATGATGTCAATTTTGTTTCTAATTTTACCGATGTAGACGATAAAATCATTCGTACAGCTCAGGAAATGAACATCACTGCTCCCGCAGTTGCTCAGAGATTTATTGATGCTTATTACGAAGACACCGCTGCTCTAGGCGTTGAAAAAGCTACAAGCAATCCTCGAGTTATGGATAATATGCCTGATATCATTGAATTTATCAACGCGTTGGTCGAAAAAGAGTATGCCTACGAAGCAAGCGGTGATGTCTATTTCCGTACGCGTAAATTTAAAGAGTATGGCAAACTTAGTGATATGTCGATCGATGATTTAGAAGTGGGTGCAAGCAATCGTCTAAATGACGAAGAAAATACCAAAAAAGAGGATCCGTTAGATTTTGCTTTATGGAAGGCTGCCAAAGCGGAAGAAATCAATTGGGACTCTCCTTGGGGAAAGGGTCGTCCAGGCTGGCATATTGAATGCTCGGTCATGGCTACTAAATACCTTGGAGATACGATCGATATCCATGCAGGCGGTCAAGACTTGGCTTTTCCGCATCACGAAAACGAAATCGCTCAAAGCGAAGCCAAAACAGGGCATCCATTTGCTAAATATTGGATGCACAATGGTTTTGTGACGATGGATAACGAGAAAATGAGTAAGTCGCTTGGAAATTTTGTTTTGGTGCATGATATCATCAAACAAGTAGACCCTCAAATATTGCGCTTTTTTATGGCGACTACACAATACCGCCGTCCTATCAGTTATAGCATGGCAACTATTGAAGAAGCTGAAAATAATTTAACCAAATTGCGTCATGCTTACGAAAATGTTGGTTATCGCTTGAAAGATGCTGTAGAATCAATAGGAACAGATACTGAAAAATTAGCTCAGTTAGAACGTTTTAAGCAAGACTTCATTCGTGAGATGGATGATGACTTTAATGCGGCCAATGGAATTACTATCGTTTATGAATTGGCTAAAACAATGAATATTTACAGCGAACAAGCCGAAGTGTCTAAAACAGTATTAGATGCCATGAAAAACTTGATGAGTGAATTGATGCAAATTTTTGGTATCGCATTTGAAGAAGAAACGTTATTGGATAAAAAAATTGAGCAATTGATCGTAGAGCGCAACGAAGCTCGTGCTGCTAAAAACTTTCAACGAAGCGATGAGATTCGAGATTTATTAAAAGCAGAAGGCATTGTTTTAGATGATACACCGCAAGGAACTAGATGGAGAAGAGGATAACATGACTGAAAAAAATTGGGCATTATTGAACGGATTAGCATTAGCTTACGTTGGAGATGCCATTTATGAAACGTATATAAGAGATTATTTAGTGAACCAAGGGCAAACCAGACCCAACCAATTGCATCGAATGGCCACACATTTTGTATCCGCAAAAGCACAAGCCTTTTTGATGCATGAAATGATATCAGCGGAATTGCTTTCTGAAGAAGAAGTAACCATGTTCAAACGAGGCAGAAACGCTAAAAGCCACACTTCAGCTAAAAATGCAGATATTACGACGTATCGTATTTCTACAGGGTTTGAAGCGTTGATGGGGTACTTGCATTTGTCAGGTGAAAAAGAACGTATGGAAGAATTGATCAACTGGTGTATCCAGAAAGTGGAGGAGACAAACGATGCCAAGAAATGATAAACGATCGTCAAATAGAGATCGAGATAGAAAAAAAACGACTAACCGTCGTCCTCAGCACAAACGTCCGCAACAAATTGATTCCGTAGAAGCGGTAGAGAATGAAGAGGATCGCGATTTTGTCATGGGAAGAATCCCAGCGATCGAAGTATTGAAATCAGAACGAGATATCAATAAAGTCTTTTTACAAGAAGGTCTTTCTGGCGCTAAAATGGAAGAAATTCATGGACTAGCTAAAAAACGCAAAGTACAAATTTCGATCGTGCCAAAATCAAAACTAGATTTACTAGTAGATGGACAAAACCATCAAGGTGTTGTGGTTGGAACAGCAGCTTTTGCTTACGCAACGATTGATGATCTGTTTGAAGCTGCTGCTAAAAAGAATGAGGATCCGTTCTTTATTTTATTAGATGGAGTGGAAGATCCTCACAATTTGGGATCTATTATGCGTACGGCAGATGCGAGTGGAGCTCACGGAATCATCATTCCCAAACGTCGAGCAGTAGGATTGACTGCAACGGTAGCAAAAGCTTCAACAGGCGCCATTGAGCACGTTCCAGTCGTTCGTGTGACCAATCTGGTACAAACCATCAAAGACTTGAAAGAACGCGGTATTTGGTTCTATGGCACAGATATGGAAGGCCAAGACTACCGCAAATGGGATGCAACATTGCCAGTGGGACTTGTTATTGGAAATGAAGGCAAAGGTGTCTCAAGGCTCGTGAAAGAGCAAATGGATGGGACTATTACCATTCCTATGACTGGTCATGTGCAAAGTTTAAACGCAAGTGTCGCAGCTGGTTTATTGATGTACGAAGTTTACCGAGGACGCAATAAACTGTAAAACAAACTAAAAGGGAAAAGAAGGGAGGTCGAGGCTATGAAGAAAGAAGTTCTGATCGTAGATGGATACAATATGATAGGCGCTTGGCCAATGTTGGAAAAATTGAAAAACCAAGATGAGATGGAAGAAGCCAGAGATTTATTGCTACATGAACTATCCAATTATGCAAAATATGAGGACATCGAAGTACGCATAGTTTTCGATGCCCAATTTGTTCCCGGAATCCAAAAAAGCTATGCAAAATATCAACTAAGTGTTATATTTACTAAGGAAGGTGAAACCGCTGACAGTTACATTGAACGGGTAGTTGGTGAAGAAAATTTGCTCATTACACAAGTCACCGTAGCGACCAGTGATCTAGCCGAACAATGGATCATTTTTCAAAAAGGTGCGTTGCGTAAATCTGCCAACGAGCTGTACAAAGATTTACAATACTCAAAGAAATCCATCGAAAATGATGCAAAAGCCTTACATAGCCAAAGTTACCGCCGAAATTCACCATGGAACCACCATCAATTAGATACGTTAGAGAAATATCGAGATCATTTAGCAGAGAAAAAGTAGGATTTTGAGAATCCCAAAAAAGAGCAGACTAAAAATGAGCTAAATAAAAATAGACGATCTAGAGCTGGAGGAAAAATAGTGAACGAAGCAGATGATTTATATAAACATTTAAGTAATGAAGAATTGCTTTCTATCATAAAAGAAGGGGACTATGGTCCATTTGAAGCTTTATTTCAGCGTCATGCAGGAATGGTCCAAATTATAATCAATGATTTCTATATTAAGAGTTACGAAAAAGAGGACTTTAATCAAGAAGCAAGAATTGTTTTAAATACGACTATTCATGCCTACGATAAAGATAGATTCTGCACCTTTGGAAATTTTTTCAAATCAAATTTACGGCATTACTATATCAACTTGTTACGCAAAGACATGGCTAAAAAAAGAAGAATTGAAAAAGTTTCAGAATCATTAGACAGCTTGTTAGAAAATGGTTTTTCACCGACTTACATAAAAAATTTTTCAGGTGAAATGAACTTTCAACAAGCGTTAGAAGTAAAAGAGAATATTCCTTATTTCTATGATTCTTTATCAAAATTTGAATACAAAGTTTTTCTAAGATACATGAAAAATATGGATAAAGAAGAGATAGCACAAGAACTTCAATGTGAGGTTGCACGAGTAGTCAATGCACTAGATAGATGCAAAAGGAAATTAATAATGAATATAAAATAATTTAGTAAGCGCTTACTAATAGAGGTCTGCTCTTTTTAGTACTCTTAAATACTAAGTTAATTAAAGGCCTGTGCTACGATAGAAAAATCGTAGTACAGGCCTTTTCTATAACGGATTAATAACAGCAGGACTCATTAATTAAAGGATTGTCTTTTTTAATTAAGCGATTCATCCCATTCAACATCATTCCATTCACTGTCTTCAATAGAAGGACTGCCAACTAAATCGTTGTAAAAGGCTGCGTTGGTAGCGATCATGTATGGAGAAATCCATAAAAAGCCAATGCCTAATGTAAGAACACCAAGTAAGATCCAACCTAGAAAGCTTAGTTCCAAAAGAAAGAACCGCGCTTTGTGTCCTTGCATCAATTCCTTACTCTCCGTAATACAATCCAATGCTGAGATTTTT
Organism: Desemzia sp. FAM 23988; assembly: GCF_045528365.1. Taxonomy (NCBI): domain Bacteria; kingdom Bacillati; phylum Bacillota; class Bacilli; order Lactobacillales; family Carnobacteriaceae; genus Desemzia; species Desemzia sp. FAM 23988. The sequence goes on along the minus strand of NZ_JBGQQS010000004.1, from coordinate 136,082 downwards.
TCCAAATCTGGACGGTCAACGTGGTCTTTGTAAATCAAGTAAGCTTGTGAGTAAGCGTAGGATTTAATAATCCCCGGAATAATAAACAGTAAAGTCCAAAAGAAAGTAAAAAGACCAGAAATAATGTAAATCAGCAATACCCCTAAAAAGTATTTTTTAGAAAATACTTGGAATGCATCTTTTAACGGACGAATCTTGTAACTAGCATCACGAAAAGCATTTAAGAAAGCAAATGAAATTCCGGTAGAAATAAATGTTGTAAAAATGCCGCTGATAGTACTGCTTCCACCGCCGCTTCCGCCATCATCACCATAATATGTCCCTGTTTCGGGAGAATAACCGATCGTTTCAATGGCTATCACAATGGCAACTACTACAATTACCATAGCAACAATCATAAGTAAAGTGGGAATAAGGTTCATCAATACAGCGTCTTTCCATCTTCCACTTAACATATCACGAGCGTCTTGTTTCAATTCTGCTCTTGTTTTATACTCATTCATTATGTATAACTCCTCTTAATTGTGTTTTATTTCTCAAGACATAATATACCATAAATAACCATAAAAAACGTGTTAAATATACCGTTTCTTATACTTGATGTCTTACAGTGATTCCCTAAATGTAAACTGCCTCAGAATGAAGTAGCACCCTATAAATTTAGCATAGCCAAAATGAGAACGGAATAATGGATAGAAAAGACTTCATAAATAAGATTAAAAAAAATAAGTTTTTCCTGCCCTCCTTAACTTAGTCCTTTCATTATCTCAATATTTCCCGGGAAAGTAACGCATCTGCTGGTTTACATTTAGCAACCATTAGTTGACATCTGTATAAATAAACCAAATGCCTTTAAAAAAACCATCAATAACTGATTTCTACTCAAAGGGATTAAAAGTACAGCCTTTCTAGTTGTAAAAGAAAGTCGCTTTTTTGAGAGAGTCGTAAATTCTAATGAAAATAGAAGGTTGTATTAAAATAAAAAAGCCATAAAGAGGAGGAGTAACAAATGAAATATACAGTGACAGGTGCAACCGGGCATTTAGACAGCGGAGTCGTGGAAGAGCTGTTGAAGCAAGTGGCACCTCATGAAGTACGAGCAGCGGTTCACACCCTTACAAAAGCGGAAAATCTCAAAAAACAAGGGGTTGAAGTAACCGCTATTGAGTATTTAGATGCTGCAACCATAGTAAAGGCCATTAAAGAGACGGATGTGCTCGTTTATATCCCGAGTAAAACTTATAATGTGCTGCAGCGCATTACGGAATTTGAAAATACGTTGCAAGCAGTGGAAGAGAGCGGTATCAAAAATATCGTTTTTGTCGGCTTCATCGCGGATCAAGAAAACAATCCGTTTCAAATGTCGTCTTACTATGCGTACGCACCGAGACGCTTGGCGGGATTAGACATCCAGTATGCTGTTGTAAAAAATGCTTTGTATGCAGATCCATTGGTACCTTATTTGTCGGAATTGATTGAACGTGAAAATATTATTTATCCGGTGAAAGACCAAGCGTTGTCCTTTATTACCATACAAGACAGTGCCGAAGCGATTGCTAAAGTAGCTCTAAACACTCATTTGCGGAATAACGGGCAAGTTACTTGCTGACTCAATCGCGTAACTACGATATGGTGGCATTAAGTCAGGTGTTGAGTGAGGTGACGGGAGAAAAAATCGGTTATGAGCCAGTTTCCTTGAAAGAATTTGCGGAAATGTACAATGAAGATGGCATGGGAAGAGAGTTGGCTTCGATGTACAAAGCAGGCGGAATGGGCTTGTTGGATACCGTCACGGAAGACTTCAAATTCATTACCGGTCACGACCCGCAAGCAATGGAGTGGTTTATTCAAGAAGGCATTAAGAAGGAAAACTAAAACAGCCTCGTATTGAAGAAGTGATCTTTGGTGCGAGGCTGTTTATTACATTTTCTCAAAATTTTAAAGAATGCTTTGTGCTATTTATGGTAAATATTTTTGTGATGACCTACTTGAATAGCCGACACAATCATTTTGTCATCTTGGATGTCTAAAAGTACTCTATAGTTGCCAATTCGATAACGCCAATAACCAGAGCGATTGGCGGTCAGTCCTTTACCTAGCTTTCTCGGATCATCTATTCCATCGATGTGTTGATATAGCCAACTCGTGATGAGACAAGATTGAAACTGATCCATTTTTCTGAGTTGTTTTTGGACATTTTTTGTAAAAAGCAGTTTATACGGCATCAGAGTTCTCCAAATTCATCTAAAATCTCAGACATCGAAACTGTTTCTCTACCGGATTCTATCCATCTTTTGCGGGAAATTTCGGCAATCTGCTTGTCGTATTCATCTTCTAATAGTTCCATAGAGTATTTTTTCATTAAATCAGATAAGGTTATTCCATAAAACTCTGCCATGTATTCCAACCATTCTTTTTCTTCATCTTTTACACGGATAGTGATCATTGCCATCGAAAACACCTCTTTTTTTTTTACTGTATTACAAAGCAATACAGGAGTAAAGAGGACGGCCTTCAATATGTTCTATTAAGACCAGTAAGTGAATTTATAGTCCACTTGTGTCATAAAAGATAGATTCTCCCAATGTTTGAATTCTACTCCCACATGGTTATATCGCCAGCTCCCAACTTGGTCACAGTCGCTAAAAGAAGCATAATCGCCACCTGAAATAGTGTCACTATTGGATAGTAAGAGCGGAACTGGGCAAATCTGCCTTGTAGGAGTAGCAGGACAACAGTCGATGGTACAATAAATATTTTGATCATAATTAACAAATACATACTGCTGAATGAAGGTCTCCCACCTAGCAGGTAATTGTTTAGCAGAATCTTTAGTCAGTACTCTAAAACTGCCATCGCATTCATCTTTATAGTTGAGTATACTATCGTTATAGCGTTGATATCTATGATTGTATTTTTCAGGGAAATCGGTCGCATAATCCCCACTATTAAATACGCAATCCCCTTTCCACTCATTTGCTAGTAAATGGAGCAATTCATACAAATAACTTTTTCCCATAAAACAGTGTTCAAACATTTTTCCTCCTGCATCATATTGAAGCGGATCGAGCATCAATTTTTTGTCTGCATTTAATATCCAATAATCTTGTCCCATATTATCACCTCAAATTTTTGTCTTTCTCTATAACTGTACGCATTTTTTATCTGTTTTATTTTTCTGCACAAAAAAAGATGTTCATGAATTTTAACTCATGAACATCAAAAGCATCATTTAGTTTTAAACAGTCACCGTCTCAGAAAGTTCTTCCACAGCTCTCATCGCATTAAACACCATTTCTTTCGTGACATCTGGAACAGCCAAGTTAAAGGTTTCAGCATCTGAAGCCGCAAATTCGGCGATTCTTTCTGCTTTCTCCAATAAATAGTCTTCCACTCCGAAGTCAGCTAAACGGTGAGGGAAGTGGTTTTCTTTATAGAAAGGCAGTAATCTCAGAGCTTCTTCTGCATCTCCGGAAGCCCATAATTGCACCAGTACTCCATAAGCTACCTTGACCCCGTGTTCGTAAGCATGAGTTTCGGGAACCAAGGACATCCCGTTATGAACTGCATGAGCCCCCGCCATGCGGCCGTATTCTCCAGCAAATCCGCCGACTGTTCCGGCAATAGCTACAACAGCTTCGGCAACACGCTTAAACGCAGCGGTCACTTCACCGTGTTCCATGCTGGCTAAAGCTTCTTGACTGTCGGCAAGCAACAGTTCTTGTGTCACTTTAGCGGTTTTCAGCCCAACTTCCACCATTGCTGGCAGATCTCCTTCGACGTGACGAGTGATGCCTTCTGCTTCGTACCATTTTGCCAATGTATCTCCAATTCCGCCCATGAAGTATTTTTGAGGCGATTCGATCAGCAAATCTAGGTCCATCAAACAAAGCGTAGCGGCTTTCTCGTAATAGTCGACCACATTAAATGAGTGATCGGGATGATAAACAGCGGATAGCGGAGTGTAAGCTGCACAAGTTCCTAAGACTGTCGGAATGGTCATGTATTCGACCTGCAGCAGTTCAGCTGTGCCTTTTGCGGTATCCAATGCTCGGCCGCCGCCGATTCCGACTACACAATCCGTTCCTTGGATTAATTTGGACAGACGTTCCATATCTTCATGGGAAGCTGTGCCATCGTAGCGATATACCGGCAAATCCAGCGAACCAGGATAGTGCTTTTGAAAAGCTGCATAAGACAACTCTCCCGTAATCACAACGGGCTTTTGAAAAGCCGTCAGCTTCCCGTCTAAATACTTTAAAGCTCCTGATTCACTCAAAAATTGACCTGGTCCTGGACGAACAACTTGACTCAAACGCATGTAGCATTCCTTCTTTCTATTTTTTTAAGATTCCGCAACGACTGTCGCAACTGGTTCTTCAGTGTGTGTTTCTGCTTGATGTTTATGGCTCATAAATGAAGCAAATAAAGTCCCAAATAAGGTATGGACAATGGTTCCTGCTGCACCAGCTAAAGCGGCAGCAGGACTAAAGTGAGCTAAACCTAAACTCCCAGCAAGACCAGTATTTTGCAACCCAACTTCAATGGCGACCGCTCTCGTAGCAGGGCGATTGAATTTGAATAATTTTGAAACAGCATAACCAATAGCGTAGCCAGATAAATTGTGCAACCAAACAATCAAGAACATAATCATCCCGGTTCCTAATAAGGTTTCTGAATTGACCGAAACGGTTCCGCCTAAGACGACTAAAACAGCGGTAGCAGATAAGGAAGGTAAGGCGGTTTCTACTTTAGCGACGTGCTGGGCGAAGAAGTAGCTGAGCACCAATCCGGCAATGATAGGGACCAGAACGACTTGGATGATGGATAAAAACATAGTCCAAAAGCTGATTTCTAAATATGCTCCGCCATAGAAAGATAAGAACAAGGGGGTAAGTAAAGGAGCTAAGAGAGTAGATACAGAAGTAGCAGCTACAGACAACGGTACATCACCTTTTGCTAAATAAGTAATCACGTTAGAAGAGGTTCCCCCAGGCACACACCCCAATAAAATCAGCCCTAATGCCATTTCAGCCGGAAGCTGGAAAAATTTAGCCAATAAATAAGCGGACAGCGGCATAAAGGTGAATTGCAAAAAAGTAACCAGCAGCATCATCCATGGTTTTTTAAAAACTGCTGCGAAATCAGCTGGTTTCATTGTTAATCCCATGGTAAACATGACGATTTGCAAAAATAATGTCGTATAAGAACTGGCCCATAAAAAAGAGTGCGGTAAGAATAACGCTAGTGCGGCCACAGCAACAACGATTAAAGCCAAATATTTATTGTAAAGATGATTGAATGTGTTAAAGAACTTCATATGAATTCCTCCTAGGGTATGTTATCTGGTGGTTTTTTTCGATAAGTTAAAATATCAATGTCACTTTCCATAGTGCTCACTCCTTTCGAGAAAATAAAAAGGCCACCCATTCAATTAAAATGAATGGGTGGCCTAAGTCCCATTCAGCTAAGTAGCATGAAGAGGACTTAAACGACTGTAAAAAAACTCTCTTACAGTGTCTAAATCCTCTTCTTAATAATAATAGCTGCTTGGCTGAACATTGGTTTCATGGACGATGTTCCTCTCATAAGTTGGTGATGAAAGAATACCATTGAAAAATGAGAGAGTCAACACTTTAATCTCATTTATTTATCATTTATGTTTCGAGCGTAAAGGAAAAGTAGATAGTATTTAGTGAGATTCTATTAAAAAAAACCACTTTATTTAGAAATATTTCAATATAGACTACTTTTTTACTTCATATAATGAATAAAAGACGAGCAGCAAATATTTATCTAACCTACCAATCTTATTTTAGGCCTCACAGGTAAGGTTAAATCCATTTACCTGACTTATCGATCTTATTTTAGACCTCACAAGTCAGATAAAGTCGATTTATCTGACTTGTGAGGTTTATTTTTCTTCTTGCAAGTCAGATTTATCTTTCAATAGTTTTATTATCAGGTATTTAAAGAACACAACTAAGTTGAAAAAAGTTCTTTGCCAACGGTATAAGATAAAGTATTTGATTTTTATTCATATCAATTGACAGTACAAAGAAAAAGACTACTATTTGAGATGTAAAGCAAGTAGAAAATTGTTCAATGCACTCTGATTTAAAGCCGAACTCTGTTAACGACACGTTGGTGAAAAGTAAGGAGGTCAAAGAAATGAAAGTTGTCAAATTGTTATTGTTTTTTACCCATATAGTTGTCGGGATTTTTGCTGTATTGGGTGGTTGGACAGCTGTTTCAATTCCGGAAAGTCCATTTGGCATCTCAACAGACCTGTTGGCTAACTCGCCATTTGATAATTTCTTTGTTCCAGGAATTTTATTATTGGTGGCAATTGGTTTGGGTCAACTATTCAGCGCAACTTTCTTTTTCTTTCGTTCGCGTTACCAAGGTTACATCAGCGGATTTTTTGGCGGTGTGCTGGTTATATGGTTGGTGGTACAAGTCATCATGTTACAAATTATAGAGCCTGTGCATCTCATTACTTTCGGGTTTGCCATCGTGCAATTGATTTTGTCAGCGGTGCTTGTGACTAAAAGAAGACTTTTATCTGCAAATAAGGGAAGGAAACTGGTAGAGTAGAGAGTAGAGGTGTAATAAACCATTTAGATAAAAAATCAGATGAAAAAAGAAAGTATCGGTCAACATAGAACGTAAACAAACCGAAGATTTTACAATTGTCATGGAGAACGTACACTATTCTTCTCCGCAACAGTTTTTTGAAACCAAAATTTTATTTGCAGTGAAAGGTACTGCAGAAGTATCTTATGAAGGAAATAAAGTAAGGATAACATCAGGAGATACGGTATTCGTCAATCGGAATAAACGTTAGGTCGTGACGGGCGATGAAGACTGTATGTTGATTACACTAAGTATTACAAGTCACTTTTTTGCGTTGTATTACAAAAAAAATTTTCAAAGTGCATTCCAGTTTTTTTCTGACGAGCACAATAGCGGGAGAGACAGAACGAGTCGGCAACTATACCATGTCTTATCCGAAATGATTATTGAAATTTACCGTGATGAGGAAAACAGTGATTTAGTTTTGCAAAGCAATATATATCAGATCATGCTGATCATGACTCGTTTCTTCAGAAAAGGTATCGCCGAATGGAGCGGAACGGAAGCCGGTGATGAGAGAGTCACTCGTATCATTCAAAAGATTGAAGAACGCTACCGCGATTCGTTGACATTGTCGGATGTAGCAGAGGAAAAATTTCTCTCAATTTCTTATTTATCACGTTACTTTAAGCAAATGACAGAAAACGAAGATGCGTACCAAATCATTCTATTTAATGAGCGCCGCTTTAACCCGCAATATTCTACAGATTAATTATTTGTATAGTCCCGTAATAAAGAACTGCATTTTCACTTAACCGGTTTGCACAAAGGAAATTACCAAATTCGTATGTTCCGCTTTGATAATGAAAATGGCGGATTATATAGAAATTGGAGAAAACTGAGTAGTTATTATGGCATTGATAATGAGATTATTGATTACATTCTGCATTTGTCTCGTCCGGCAATTGAAATGGTAGACGAATACATCGAGGATGAGTGATCATTTTCAGCTTAACTATCTAGAAACGCCATTCATTTTGTAGAAATGCGGAAAGTTATTGAGTAAAAAGAAGGGATGTAAAAATTATGACCTTTATTTTTTACATTCAATCGCTTATCCCTAAGACAGAGGTAAAAAACTAATTCGAAAATGATAAGAAGAAGCATAGTAATAAATTGCAAAAGTCCTATAATGGGTACTGTTGAAGCGAACAAGTCCTTCACAGCAATAAAATGTAACTAACACATAAGTAAAAAAACAGGAGGTAATGAATTATGGCAGAACAATCCGTAAAAACAGAATTGATGCAACGCTTAGATGAGAAAAAAGACCGTATGTTCGGAATTCGTCGTTATTTACATGCTCATCCAGAACTATCTTTTAAAGAAGATAAGACGGCTAAATACATTCAAGATTTTTATCAAGGTAAAGATTGCGTCATTCGTACAAATGTCGGCGGGAATGGAATCGTTGTAACCATTGATAGTGGGAAACCTGGTAAAACGATCGGTATTCGTGCGGATTTTGATGCACTTCCAATTACTGAAGAGACAAACTTACCATTTGCTTCACAAAATCCTGGTGTGATGCATGCTTGCGGTCATGATGGACATACAGCTTACATGATGATCCTTGGAGAAACATTGATCGAAATGAAAGACAAACTAGAAGGTAAAGTCGTTATTCTTCACCAACACGCAGAAGAAGTGCCGCTAGGTGGAGCTGTCAGTATGATTGCAGATGGAGCATTGGATGGAGTGGATAATGTATTTGGTATCCATGTCATGTCTGAAATGGAAACAGGCAAAATTTTCTACCGACCTGGTAACGTTCAAACTGGATGTTCTTACTTTAAAATAACCATCAATGGAGTTGGAGGACATGGCTCTTCGCCTCATAAAACAAAAGACGCTATTATGTTGCAGCAAGCCACTTTGTAGTTGCTTTGCAAACCATAGTCAGTCGTGCATTGAGTCCATTTGATGTGGGTTCGATCACTATCGGAAACTTTGATGGCAAAGGTTCATCCAATGTTATCAAAGATAAAGTAATTCTTGAAGGCGACGTTCGTTCTATATCTGATGAAGCACAAGAGACTATTGAAAGAGAGATTCGTGCGAAGTTAAATGGAATCAGCACTATGTTCGGTGTAACATATGATCTAGATTACAAAAACGACTGCCCAGTTTTGTACAATGATCCTGAAACGACAGAATTTGGTATCAAGGTGTTGAATAACACAGATATTCCTGAACTAACAGGTGTAGAAATGTGTGAACCACAGCCACCTTCAGAAGATTTTGCTTACTATGCGAAAGAACGTCCAAGTATGTTCTTCTACGTTGGAGCAACTCCTGAAAATGGAAAAGCATATCCTCACCACAATCCAAAATTTGATATTGATGAAAAATCACTCATGATCTCAGCAAAAGCAATGGGATCTATTGTAGTCGATTATTTGATAGGGAAGTAACATGTATGATGGAACAAGAGTTTAAAGGTGATAATAAATTAATCGCAGGTATTGTAAGGGGCATTTTGACTTTTTGGTTGTTCACACAAACGATGTTAAATATTTGACCAGACGTTCAAAATGATTTAGCCATTTCAGCTGGTGTATTGATTATTTCAGTTAGTATAACACCATTGTTCTCAGGTATGTTTATGGTTGGAGCAAGAAATCTTGCTGATCGTATCGGTCGTGTAAAAATGACCAATATAAAATGAGCTGAAATAACGCTAGCGAATTTTCATTTACCAACGTCAAATAATTTACAGCCGCCATAGTGCAATACATTGAGCTACTTTAAACGTCCTTTTACAAATAGATAAGAAAAAACTTGTTTTTATAAAATAAGTTGTGTACAATATAATTGTGCACAACCGAATTAGGAGGAAAAGAACATGGAAGGAAATCATTTTTTATTGGAAGAGCAGCTTTGTTTTTCAACTTATGCTTTATCAAAACAGTTTACCAAGTTTTATCGTCCGGTTTTAGATCCTTATTTTCTTACATATCCTCAATATGTAGCCTTACTTGCGCTTTGGGAAGAATCAAACCAAAGTGTGCAGGATTTAGGAAAACGCTTGGGGTTGGATAGCGGAACTTTAACACCGATGTTAAAAAGAATGGAAACCGGGGGCTATATTACTCGAAATCGTAATCCGGAAGACGAAAGAAAAGTAATGGTCGTCTTAACAGACAAAGCGTATGAGATAAAGGATGAGTTAACGAAAAAGGTTTCTGACTGTTTAGATCTTCTGCATTTGGAAGAAAAAGAGTACTTTGATTTATTGGAACGCATCAATGCTTTGACTAAAACATTAGGAGGAATAAATAATGACTGAATCAAAAGTAATGTACCAAGCAAAGGCAATCAACACAGGTGGACGTGAAGGAGAAAGTCACTTACCAGATGGATCTTTCTCAGTTAAAGTGTCTACACCGAAAAAAATGGGTGGACCAGGCCAAGGCAGCAATCCAGAACAATTATTTGCTTTAGGATACAGCGCATGTTTCCATTCCGCATTAGAAGTTAAAATGAAAGAAGCAAACGTTGAAGCTAAATCGGAAGTAGCCACAGAGGTTACGTTAAACAGCGACCCAACAGATAATGGTTTTAAATTGTCTGTTGTCATGGAAGTGGCGATTGAAGGAAAGAGTCTTGAAGAAACAAAAGAGTTAGCTGAAAAAGCTCATGCATTTTGTCCTTACTCAAAAGCCGTTCAAAATAATATTGAAGTAGAAGTAAAAGCAGTAGAATTTAAATAAAAATAAAAATAAATATGCAACAGGCACCCAGCAGTTAAACAAACTGTCGGGTGCCTGTTTTTATGTGCTGTAAGTTAATTTACAATATCAAAGCCAAAGCTCCTGTCATAAGAATCAACGAAATCAAGATACTACTGGAAGATAAAAAACCAGAAAGAGAGGGTTTATTACCGTAAACGACCATGTTGATGGTGGAAACAGTCCCGATTGGTGCTAGTGCCAATAAAACTAAAGATAACCGAACAATGTCTGGTAACGGCAACACAAAGTAAAAGACTAACGCTAGTAAAATCCCTAAAGTATAGCGGGTAAACAGCAATTGAATCACTTTTCTCAAATCTATCCGAGGAATATTAAAATCCAAATAGAGCCCAATCATAAACATCGACAAGAAAGCATTTCCGCTGGCAAAAAGATCAATAACTGAGAGGACATTTTCAGGAATGGTGAAGTTGATCAGTGCTAATAGAATCATAATGATATAAGTCGAAAAAGAAGGAGAGCGGAAAAGACGGAAAATAACTTCTTTAGGACCTCTTTTTCCGCGATGTTGCCCCAACATTTTATCTGCCAACAAGGGAGTCCCGCCAAACAGCATTAAAGCATTCCCAGAATCAAAACTGCCGATAAACGGAATAGCTTCGGGAAAGAACCCTTGTACAAAAGGGATCGTGAAATTTCCGATATTATAACCAGCCTGACTAAACATCATCAAGGCCTGATCTGCTGTTTGTCTTTTTCGCCAAATCAATCCTCCAATAGTAACCAGCCCTATATTTGTTAATAACCCTAAAGCAATCATCATTATCAAGGTGCTGGTTATTTGCACCCCGTTAAAACCTAATATAATAGTGGCTGGCAATGTTAAATTTAAAATAATTTTAGAAATTGTGTGCCCATCTTTTTCTTCTAACAATCCTTTTGTTTTAAAAAGATAAGCAACTAAAATCACACTTAAGAAACTGATTGCTTGCGTAAGTACAGCACCCACTAATATTTCAACTCCTTTTTCCAGTAATAAAAACCTTTTAGAGTCATCTTACAGGAAGAAAAAGAAAATTCCTATTAGAACTTTTTGTACAATAGTTATTAAGTACAATGTTGTCTTTTATTGGAAATCAATCGTTAGTGAAAAATAAAAAATGCACTTACTATTTGTTACTTTAACTGTTTGTTTTTTCTGGTCCAAAAAATGTATGTAAAAATATTGAAAACATTGAACTGAATGAGCTCTCTGAAAAAATTAACTATTTTTATAATATTCGTTATGTTTATTGTGATTTTTTTATTTTAAAAGACTATTTCTCCTTTATGCTTTTTCCTGTGAGCATTTTTGTTTTGGAAAAAAACACTTGTGTTACTTTTTATTTAGAAAGCGGTTTTTTTTATATTCAATTTTCTTGAATGATTACCGCCTAAGTTTGCAGGTTGTTGTTTGGGGCAAAAACTGGTCGCTATAGGTGAAAAAATAGGAGGAATAAGAATATGAGAAGAAAGTCGTACGATTACAGAAAGAAAATGGACAATAATAGAAAGATACATAGACAAAAAATTAAAAGAATGGTTGCATCTTCAGCAGTAGCGTCTGCGCTAGTTTTCCAGCCATTCGTTCCTGTTATTCAAAATGGACAGTTGATAGGATTTGCAGAAGATACAGCTTCAGCTGCGACTTTGGCGGAAGTTGGGTTGTTAAGAGATGTGGCTGTTAGTGGGAGTCTAGGAAATCTAGAAGGAACTGGTCCTTATAATTTGAATTTATCGTTAACAGGAACTGGGTTAGCAGATGTTGAGTTAGTTAATCCACAAATAGTAGGAGTGTTTCACGCACCAGAATTAGCAGGAGATTTAATAGAAAACAATCCAACCGCACAAGTTAACGTAGAACTATTGCCTATTAATGCTTCTTCTATTCCAGGCCTAGGAAATGCGTTAGACGGGATAACTGGCAACTTAAATTCAGTTGTTGGTGATTTAGTATCTGCAGTAGATGTCATATTAAGTAATCCCCTTACTTCGCCTCTAATAGATGTTCAAGGACTAGATGAACTTGAGGGAGCTTTAGCTGCATTAAATAATTTAGATAGTACGGTTTTTAATATTCTTGAGTACACTGCCACTGCTCCTGCTGTTGTAAATACGGAGGATGGAATTGTTACTGTTGATTTTTCTGAAGGTCTAGGAAATCATTTAAATTCAGCGGTTAATGATGTTGTAGAACCCTTACTGCAAGATGTAGCAGATGCTATTGGGAACTTAGACATTGAGTTGTTGAGTGGAACAATAAGCGTTCCGTTAGCTCCAGTTCAAGCTTTGTTACAGCCAGTGTTAGATCTAGTTAATAATATAGCAGATGGTACAACAAACTTAACTAGTGGCTTAGTTTCTGCACAAGTTATAGGTAGAACTACTGTGTCTGTAGATGTTGCAGTAGAACGAGATACTGGTGCTGCTGGCTTAGTTTCTATTTCCGGTTCAGCGATTAACGCGGGTACTAATGTGATTGATGCTGAGTTATTAAGCGATCTAGATGGTGTAACCCAAGTTGCATTTCCAGCAGATACGACCGCACCCGAAGTGCCAATTGTAAACGAAGTAACCAGTGAAGCAACAGAAGTCACCGGGACAGCAGAACCAGGTTCGACAGTTACAGTGAATTTGCCAGGCGGTGTAACAACGATAGGCACTACAAATGAGGAAGGCGCATTTTCTGCCCCAATTCCAGAAGGCGTGGATTTAGTTGGTGGGGAAACATTGACTGTTATAGCAACAGACGAAGCGGGAAATCCGTCAGATCCAGCAACTGTTAACGTAGTAGATACAACTGCACCAGAAACACCAACTATTGACCGAGTGACCACAGATTCGACAGTAATTACAGGGACAGCAGAACCTAATTCGAATATCACAGTGACTTTACCAAACGGTCAGAAGATAGTGGGAACGACGAATGCAGAAGGTGTGTATTCTGCTTTCATTCCAGAAGATGTGGATTTAATGGGTAATGAGACAATAACTGTTGTAGCGGCAGACGCAGCAGGTAATGGATCTGATCCAGCAACAACCGTAGTAGTAGACCTTTTAGATGAAACACCACCAGCAACTCCGGACGTAAATGAAGTAACCAGTGAAGATACCGTAATCACTGGAACAGCAGAACCGAATTCAACGATAACAGTTACGTTCCCAACTGGGGAAACATCAGAAGGAGTGACAAACGCAGGAGGAGCATTTACCGTAGCTATACCAGAAGAGGTAGATTTGGTAGGTGGCGAAGAACTTCTATTAGTAGCGACTGACGTTGCAGATAATGATTCCGACCCAACGGCAGTTACAGTCACAGATGCCACAGCACCCGCAGCACCAATAATTGATCCAGTAGGTGATGATGTGACAGAAATTACTGGAGAAACCGAACCAGGATCAGCTGTCACTGTTACCTTGCCTGATGGTGAAGAAGTTACAGGAACAACTGATGAGGATGGTAACTTTGTAGTAACACTGCCAGAAGGTACAGAACTAGAAGTAGGCGATATTCTGACAGTGATTGCGACAGATGAAGCTGGGAATGCTTCCGATGCTGCGGAAGTAACGGTAGAAGATTTATCTCTTCCAGTTATTTCAGAAATTGAAGATTTAAGTGCCTTAGAAAAACAACCTATCACAGATATTGTAGTGGAAGTTAACGAAGAGAGTGAAGTTACAACAGCTGGCTTGCCATCAGGCTTGAGTTATGATGAAGCGAGTGGGTTAATCACAGGCACATCAGTCATTGAAGAGTGGGGTACAGAAGAAGAGGAACGTCCATTTACAGTTACCGTTACAGCAATCGATCCAGCAGATAATGCAGGCACTGAGGAGTTTGTCTTAACCATTCAACGTGATACCGATGGAGACGGGATTCCTGATATAGAAGATACAGACGATGACAATGATGGTGTAAGTGACGGCGACGAAGAAGATGCAGGAACAGAACCAAAAGATGAAACAGATTTCCCGGAAGATATTGATCCAGATACCACAGCACAATTGTTACAGCAATTGATGATATTACAGTTATAGAAGGGCTGGATATTGAAGACATTGGGGTAGAAACGGATGATGAAACTAGTGTAGTCACAGTAGATGGCTTACCAGCAGGTTTAGACTTTGATGCAGAAACGGATAGAATTTTTGGAGCTCCTGTAATTGAAGATTGGGAAGCAGATGAAGAAGAACGGACAGTCGATGTTAGTGTTGCCGCTATGGATCATTCTGGAAACGAGTCAGAAGCTGAAGAGTTTGCCATTACGATCCAACGCGACACAGATCGCGATGGGATTCCAGACAGTGAAGATGAAGATGATGATGGAGACGGATTTACTGATGAGGAAGAAATCGAAAATGGAACAGATCCAAAAGATGAAACAGACTTCCCAGATGTTATTGCACCAGATGCACCAGTTATTGAAGGTATAACTAGTGAAGATACTGAAGTAGCAGGATCGGCAGAACCAAATTCAGAAGTCATTGTTACTTTACCAAATGGAGATACAGTGACTGGTATAACAGATGAGAATGGTAATTTTGTAGTAGTATTGCCTGAAGACCTAGATTTAACGGGCGGAGAAGTATTAGAAGTAGTGGTAGTTGATGAAGCTGGCAACACTTCTGAGGTAACACCAATTACAGTCAGTGACATGACTGCTCCAATTATTGTAGAAGTCGAAGATCAAACAGTTGTGGAAGGTTTACCAATTGAAGACATCGAAGTCGTCGTAGAAAATCCAGGCGAAGAAGAAACACCATCTGTAGTCTCAGAATTACAGGCCTTCAGTTTGATTCAACCATTTGCAGCACCTATACAATCAGTAGGAGTTGTTGACTTGCCAGATGGAGTTTCATTTGACCCAGAAACTATGGTGATTAGTGGTACTCCGGTTGTGAGTGACTGGGCAGCTGATGAGGAAGAGCGTGACTTTGTAGCAACAGTTGTTGCTAGAGATGCAGCGGGGAATGAAGCTGCAGATACGTTTACGATCACTGTCCAACGCGATACGGATGGAGATGGAGATCCGGATGTGACGGATCCAGATGACGACAATGATGGAGCAACAGATGAAGAAGAAATCGAAGCAGGAACAGATCCAAAAGATGAGACAGATGTTCCAGAAGATGTAGATATGGTAGCTCCAGTAATTTCAATTATTGAAGATCTGACAGCTATAGAAAATCAACCTATTGAAGATATTTTGGTAGAAGTTAATGAACCAAGTGCAGTAGTCGTAGATGGTTTGCCTTCAGGAGTTTCATTTGATGAAGAAACAGGGCTTATCAGTGGGGCTCCCGCGATTGGAGATTGGGCTGCAGGAGAAGAAGAGCGTGGATTTGAAGTAACAGTCACAGCAACGGATGCAGCAGGTAATGAATCGTCTGAAACGTTCGCATTTGTGGTGCAACGCGATACAGATGAAGATGGTGATCCAGATGTAACGGATCCAGACGATGACAATGATGGAGCAATCGATGAGGAAGAAGAGCAAGCCGGAACGGATCCGAGAGATGATAATGATACTTCAGATAATACAAATGGTGGTATCAATGATCCATCTGATGGCAATAATCAAGGTGGAGACAATGGTTCTTTCAGTGGAGATGGTCAAGACCAAGCTACACTTCCACAAACAGGGGAATCTCAAAACATCTTCACTATGATCAGCGGATTTGTAATGGCCTCTCTTGGTGCAGTAATGCTAGCATTGAAAAAGAAAAAAGGGTTGAACAAAAAGAAATAAAGTCAGTAGATAGTATGATAACTTAATGCAAATACAATCAGGAGGCAAAACTCAGGAATTAAACCACCTTGTTTTGTCTCCAAATTGTTATTTTATGGCAGAAGTGAAAGTAAGTGAGCGTGAATATGAAAAAGAGGACAGAGAAGAAAAAAAATAAGAAGCAGTGGCTCAATGGAGTATGGATTATTTTACTAATTGTCGGACTATTGTTGATATTTAGCGGCCCTATTAAGAATTGGATGATCTCTAATGGTTCGCAATCATTAACGGTTGACTCGATCGATGCTAGTACTATAGAAGAAAATTATCAAAAAGATGCAGATTTTGAGTTTGATGAGGTCCAAATGCTGGATTTAGAAACAGCAGCTCTAGCCCAATTCAATAGCGACCAAATCAATGTCCTTGGCGGGATTAGTATACCTAGTGTAGGACTCAATTTGCCTATTGGAAAAGGAACTTCTTCCTACACCTTAGCTTTGACAGCGGGGACGATGAAAGAGGAGCAAGTCATGGGTGAAGGAAACTATGCTTTAGCAGGACACTATATGGAGCGTTCTGATCTACTGTTTAAGCCGTTATATAGAGTGGAGTTAGGAGACGCGGTATATTTGACCGATCTTAGTTTCATCTATGAATACGAAGTAGCAGAACAACGTATGATTGAAGCGACTGAAGTCAGTGTGTTGAATGATGTTTCAGGTGAAACAACGCTCACATTGATTACGTGTGATGAAGATGGTGTAGCTCGATTATTAACGGTAGCTGATTTTGTTCAAAAAGTTCCCGTGGAAGAGGCTTCTGCTGAAATGATAGCGGCTTTTGATTTAGACTTGAGCATTCGTTCTCGCTAATAGGGAAAAAATCCTACTAACTGAAATATACTAATACAAAAAGCTTCTCGAAAATGTACACTCCCGAAACTATGAATGATTTGATTCAATAGTGGGAGTGTATTTTTTTCTATTTATTTGGCAACCCTGCTGTCATCTAAGCCTCCACTCATACTTACTAAGGTCTGTGTAATCTGTTGCCTTACTTATGGAACTCAAAATCAGTACGACAAGTCAGGTAACTCTTCGTTACCTGACTTGTGGAGGTGAAAATTTAGAGTATAAGTCAGGTTTCTCTCTTTTACCTGACTTATGAGCACCAGAATATTTCCGACAAGTCAGGTAAAGACCCCGCATCTTGTAACTTGCTGTTGTTTTGAACTCTAGATCTGCGCTAATCTTAGATGTTGACAATAAGAAAAGGCAAAAGCAACAATTTACCAATAAAAAAGAATGTCACGCTTTCGCTCCTTTAAGAAAGCGTAATATTCTTTTTTATTTAGGCTGGTAAAAATCATTTGTTGTTCTAGTGTCATTTGTGCGCATATAGTCTAGCCCATGATAGTAAAAAAGATTTTCTTGTATTTAAAGGAATGGAAGGGGAATCATTGATTTGTTGGGTTATTTATATGAAAAAAGACTTGCATCAGGAAATAAAAAGGTGCATAATATTTGTTAGTGACCTAACAGTTCGGAACCTAACAGTTCGGAACCTAACTAGATAAAATGAACTATTTTTGATGATTAAAGGGAATATAAATGAATTTAGTGGAGGGGGGAGGAAAGTGAGAGAATTTCAAAATTTCGTTAGTTTCTCACTGCAAGCTACCAGTCATCAAGTCAAATGGCTAATGGCTGCGAGGATGTCAACTATTTTAGATGATAACAGTAATATGATGCAATCTAGGATTGTTGGTTATATATACAATAACAAGGAAGAAGACATTTTCCAAAAAGATATAGAAGAGTTGCTGAAAATTCGACGTTCTACTGCGACAGGTATCTTGAATACGTTAGAAAAAAAGGGACTGATTCATCGGGTTCCTGTTAACTATGATGCTCGTCTAAAAAAATTGGTGATCACTCCAGCTGGAATTATATTTTCAGAAAAAGCTGTAAAATGTATTCATGATGTTGAAAGCCAAGTACGTTCTGGTTTAACTGAAGAAGAAATAGAAGCTTTTTTTAATACATTGAATAAAATAAAAAAAAATATCGAGGATATTGAATAAGAAGTAAGGGAGTTTATATATGATACAGTTGTTAAAATACTTAAAAGCTAAAGATTGGGGAATCGTCTTTATGATTTTCCTGTTTATTGTTGGTCAAGTCTTTTTGGATTTGAAATTACCAGATTATATGTCTGAAATCACTGTTATGGTTCAAACACCAGGTAGTGAAACCAGCGATATTATCCAAACAGGTGGCTACATGATGTTATGTGCCCTAGGAAGTTTGATCGCTGCTATTATTGTGAGCTTTTTTGCCACTAGACTAGCTGCTTCTTTTGCAAAAAATTTAAGAGAAAGATTGTTTGATCAAGTAGAAGGTTTTTCAATGGAAGAAATTAATGGATTTTCAACTTCCAGCTTAATTACTCGTTCAACAAACGATATCACCCAAGTTCAAATGTTTATTGCAATGGGAATGCAAATTCTGTTCAAAGCTCCTATTATGGCTATTTGGGCACTCACTAAGATTTCCAATAAAAACTGGCAATGGACAGCTGCAACAGGAATTACAGTAGTGGCTTTGCTAGCTGTTATTGGAGTTGTAATTGCGTTGGCTCTTCCACGCTTCAAACGTATCCAAACATTAACGGATAATTTGACAGCAGTAACGCGTGAAAACTTGACGGGTATTCGTGTTGTCCGTGCCTATAATGCTGAAGACCATGAAGAAAGTAAATTTGAGACAGCGAATACGGCCTTGAATAAAAATTACTTATTTACGACTCGTACAATGGCTTTAATGGCACCAAGTATGACAGCTGCAATGAATGGATTAAGTTTGGCAATTTATTGGATTGGTGCGTATTTGATTAATGATACGCTGGATATGATGGCGCGCATCACAATTTTTAGTGATATGGTCGTCTTTTCATCTTATGCGATTCAAGTAGTCATGTCATTTGTGATGTTGACTTTTATTTTTATTCTTTTACCAAGAGCGCAAGTTTCTGCTAACCGGATCAATGAAGTATTGACTACCGCTTCATCAATCAATGATGGAACAGTTACAGAAGGAAAAGCGCATTTAGAAGGTGAAGTTGAATTCCGCGGGGTAAGTTTTAAATACCCTGATGCTTCTGAATATGTAATTAAAGATATCAACTTTGTAGCGCATAAAGGAGATACAGTTGCCTTTATTGGATCAACAGGTAGCGGAAAGAGTACGATTTTGAATCTTATACCTCGTTTTTATGATTCAACAGAAGGAGAAATTTTGGTGGATGGCGTAAACGTTAAAGAGTATACGCAAGAAGCTTTACGCAATAAAATCGGATATGTTCCGCAAAAATCTGTCTTGTTCAGCGGCACAATTACATCGAATGTGGCATTTGGAGACAATGGTAAAGGTTCTATCTCAAAAGAGGCTGTTAAGCATGCAATCAATGTAGCCAAAGGGACTGATTTTGTTGAAAAAACAACCGATACGTATGAAGGTCATGTGGCTCAAGGCGGAAACAACTTCTCAGGTGGTCAAAAACAACGTTTGGCCATTGCTAGAGCGATTGCTCGTGATCCAGAGATTTTTATTTTCGATGATTCATTCTCTGCTTTGGACTACAAAACAGACCGCGAATTGCGTTCTCAATTGAAAGAAGAAGCAGGACATGTAACGAACTTGATGGTTGGTCAACGAATCGGAACCATTAAAGATGCTGACACGATCATTGTATTAGATGAAGGTCGCGTTGTTGGAAAAGGAACACATCAAGAATTGCTGGCTACATGCGAAGTCTACCGCGAAATCGCTTATTCTCAGCTATCAGAGGAGGAACTTGCAAATGAGTAAACATGCTGGCAAAGTATCAGGTATGAAACCTAAAAACACAAAACAAACGTACAAAAAACTCCTTGCTTATATCCGTGCGTATTTACCCGTAGTGGTATTTGCGCTAGTATTGGCTATGGGGGCAGCGATCATTTCATTAGTTGGTCCGCACAAGATCAGTGAAATTACAGACTTGATCACAGCTGGACTAGCCGGCGAATTGGATATTGCTGCCATCGAAAAAATCGGATTTCTATTAGTAACGCTGTATGTAATTAGTTTTGTCATCAATTATGTTCAAGGGTTTATTATGGCCACGATCACACAACGGGTATCTAAAAAGCTCAGAACAGATATTTCTGAAAAAATCAATCGTCTGCCGTTAAGCTATTTTGACGGACACAGCATTGGTGATGTCTTGAGTCGTGTGACGAATGACGTCGATATGATCAGCCAAACGATGAACCAAAGTATCAGTTCATTGGTAACAGCTTCAACAATGTTTGTTGGTTCATTGGTTATGATGCTCATCACAAATGTACCAATGGCATTAGCTGCTGTTGTTTCAACTTTGATTGGGTTCGGTTTAATGATTTTGATCGTTAGACATTCTCAACAATTTTTTGGAGCTCAACAAAAAGCTCTAGGTGCCGTTAATGGTCATGTAGAAGAAATTTATTCTGGACACAATGTCGTTAAAGCTTACAATGCTGAACGCGGAGCTAAAGAAACATTTGATCAAATCAACGACGACTTGTATCAAAGTGCTTGGAAATCTCAATTCTTTTCAGGTATCATGATGCCCTTGATGAACTTTATCGGGAACTTCGGTTATGTAGTAGTGAGTATCTTAGGAGCAAGTTTGGCATTGAATGGTCACATTACTTTTGGTGTCATCGTAGCCTTTATGATGTACATTCGTTTATTTACGCAACCTCTATCTCAATTTGCACAAGCGGCTACTAGTCTTCAATCAACAGCTGCAGCTAGTGAACGTGTTTTTGATTTTCTAGGTGAAGATGAATTAGGAGAAGAAACCAACCGTACAGCTCAATTGACAAATGTTCGTGGAGATGTTGAATTTGACCATGTTCACTTTGGTTATACATCGGATAAAACCATCATCAATGACTTCTCAGTAGACATCAAAGCTGGACAAAAAGTGGCTATTGTTGGACCGACCGGAGCTGGGAAAACAACAGTTGTCAACTTATTGATGCGTTTCTACGAAGTGAATAGCGGAGCCATTAAAATAGATGGTATCCCTACTACGCAGATGACCCGCGAAATGGTTCATGATCAATTCTGTATGGTTCTGCAAGATACATGGATCTTTGAAGGAACAGTACGCGACAATATCGTTTATAACGTAAAAGGGGTAACCGATGAACAAGTGGAAGCTGCTTGTAAAGCAGTAGGAATTGATCACTTTATCCATACTCTTCCACATGGTTACGATACTGTATTGGATGATCAAACCAGCTTATCTGCTGGTCAAAAACAATTGATCACGATCGCTCGTGCTATGGTCAAAGATGCTCCGTTATTGATCTTAGATGAAGCAACCAGCTCAGTGGATACACGTACAGAAGTACTGATCCAACAAGCTATGGATAAATTGATGATCGGCCGTACGTCATTTGTTATCGCACACCGTTTGTCTACGATCAGAAACTCTGACGTTATTTTAGTGATGGACAATGGAGATATCATTGAAAAAGGAAACCATGAAGAATTATTGGCAAATGGCGGATTCTACGCTAACTTGTACAATAGTCAGTTTGAAGAAGCTTAAGACAGTTCGGCAGTCGCTGAATAAATAAAATATCATTTGAACAGCACTCCCTGAGTTATTTGCAGAGAGTGCTGTTTTTTTGTATAGCAAAATGAGTTAACATAATATTGTTCGTAGACTTTTTTTTCAAGAGTATCGAAGTTAGTACTGATTCTTTTAAAATGTACTACTGTGGTTTATCGTACCCATAAAATAACCATTCCTTTATCGATTTAGTAATGTTACTCTTTAATTAGTGTTAAAAAGCTTAATTATTCAGGGGGGATAATATGTTTCGAATGGATAAAATCAATGAATTATCAGAAACAGATATGATAATTTATAAATTTATTCTGCAAAATTTGGATAAAGTTCAATTTATGCGGGTAATAGACCTGGCAGAAGCTACGCATGTTTCCAATGCTTCAATCACTAGATTTATTCGAAAAATGGGATATGATTCTTTCGCTGAATTTAGAGTTAAGATGAAAGAGGAAGTTAAACAAAATGAACAAAAAGAGTTAAATAATTTAACAAACAGCATTTATAATTTTCTGGATAATATTGATAATCATGATTTCCAGCAAAAAGTTGATTATATCGTTGAATTGATATTGGAAGGTCGAACTTTGGTCTTCTTAGGAACGGGTTCTTCAGGAATCAATGCTGATTACGGCGCTCGAATATTGTCTAATGTAGGCGTTCCTGCATTTAGTATTAAGGATCCATATTATCCATTTGATTCCTTAATGGGGATTCAATCTGATTTAATTTTTGTTGTCTTATCCGTAACAGGGGAAATGCCTGTAGTGAACGAACTAGTGACTAAACTGCGAAGAAAAGAACAAAATTTTGTCCTGAGCATTACGGGTTCAGCTTCCAGTACTTTAGCAAAATTGTCTAATATGAATTTGACTTATAATTTTGAAAAAGAAGTTATAGGAGATCATTATGTGATGACTTCTTCAGTACCAGTGGTTTATTTAATTGAAATCATTGCAAGGCAAACTTATAAACTGAAGAAAGAAAGAAAATTATGATGATTCGTTCTTTTTCATGTGTGAAAAAAATTTCTTTCTATTGAAAATCAACACAATATTAAAGATACCGCTTTCATTAAAGAGAGAATCCTTTTATAATAAAAGAAATTAAATATAGAAAGGGTTTTCACATATGGATAAATTCTTTGAAGGTTTACAGAATAAGTTAGGTCCAATAGCGTTAAAGTTAAATGAGAACAAATACTTAGCAGCAATACGTGATGGCTTTATGGGAGCTATGTCTCTCTTGATTTTAGGATCGTTATTTTTATTATTTGCCAATTTGCCTATTCCAGGATATGCGGATATGATGGCAAACCTGTTTGGAAACAATTGGGCAACATTTTTCAATGTGCCGTATGATGTAACAATGAACATTATGACATTATTCGTTATTATTGGGCTATCTCGTTCATTAGCTAAAAGTAATGGAATAGATGATTTAGGAGCTGTTCTTTGGGCTCTGATTGGTTTTTTGATTTTAACACCCATTTCGTCATTTGAAGTCAATGAAGCAACTTCTGCATTTCTTCCAATGGCTAACTTTAGTGCAAGTGGACTTTTCTTAGGGATGCTGGCAGCGATATTAGCGGTTGAAATCATGGCTTTCGTCTTGCGCAGAGGGTGGAAAATCACTTTGCCTGAATCAGTTCCCAGCAATGTAGCACGTTCATTTGATGCATTGATTCCTGGGTTGTTCATTATCTTGATTTTTATGCTGATCCGTATGGGCTTTGGTTCAACCGGTTATGAAACAGCTCAAACCTTCATCTTCCAAATCATTCAAACGCCGTTAACTACGATAGGTACAAGCTTGCCGGCAACTGTTCTAGTTATTATCCTTGAAACAATCTTATTTTCTTTTGGTCTTCATGGGCCTAACATCGTAGGTGGAGTTATGCAGCCGATTTGGTTATCTACAATGGCTGAAAATCTAGCAGCTTTCCAAGCTAATTTAGATTTACCGAATATTGTAACTTATCAATTTTATAGCAATTTTATTAAAATGGGTGGTGCTGGAGCTACTGTTGGGCTTGCTCTGTTATGTTTGTTTGCAGCTAAGTCGCAACAATTTAAAACTTTAGGAAAATTAGCGATCGGCCCGTCTATCTTTAATATCAATGAACCATTAATATTTGGATTGCCAATTGTATTAAACCCAGTATTTATCATTCCATTCATTATAACGCCCGTAATTCTTACGATCTTATCTTATATCGTTATGACAACAGGATTGGTGCCTCCGACAAATGGAGTTAATGTACCATGGACAACGCCACCGATTTTTTCAGGATTTCTTGTTTCAGGTTGGCGCGGAGCTTTATGGCAAGTAGTTGAAATTGGTATTTCAACTGCTATCTATTTCCCATTCTTCCGCATGGAGGATCAAAAAGCTTATGCTTTAGAAAAAGGACAATCTGTAGAAGAAGCTTACACAGATTCTATTTAAAAACTTGTTAGAAGCGGATGATATAGAATAATATAAACTGACCCCATAAATAGCAGATAAAGTTGCTGTTAATAGGGTCAGTTTTTTGTATATTATAGATATAATAAAAAACTTATCAAAAGGAATGTCGATATACAACATGGAAAACTTTTAAAACAAAGTATTCTAATACTGTGATCGACTGAATAGAATTAGGAGGAGTAAAAAATGACATTATATAGAAGAAAAGTGCGAAATAAGTCCAAAAAGTCTGGCAATCAAGGTTCGTATGTAAAAAGTATGGTCTATGGCGGGTTAGACGGTATCATTACTACGTTTGCGGTTGTAGCGGGTGTTGTCGGAGGAGCGTTGGATTTGCGAGTGATTATTATTCTTGGTTTTTCAAATTTGCTAGCAGATGGTTTCTCAATGGCAACGGGAGATTTCCTATCCAGCAAGTCAGAAAAAGAGTACGAAGAACATCGTAACCAAATAAAGCAGCAAAAAAATGCTGAACAGTCTCTTGCTGAACACTATCAAAATATCGGTTTAACTCAAGCAGATGCAGCGACTGTGAGTACCATCATGAACCAATACGATGATTCTGTTAAAGAAAAATTGTTTTGTACAGAAGTTGAGAAAGAAGAAGGCAGTCCGATAAAAAATGCTTTAGTAACCTTTACTTCCTTTTTTACTTTTGGGTTAGTACCGTTGTTAGCATATGTTTTTAGCCAATTTATTCCAGGCGTGATCAGTTATTCCTTTTTGCTGGCTTCAGGATTGACGGGTTTGACATTATTTATTTTAGGAGCATTAAAATCTCGGGTAACGCACTCCAATTGGATTAAATCAGGTTTAGAGATGCTGATTATCGGCGGTTTTGCTGCTCTATTCGCTTACTTAGTAGGCTTTTTATTGGGACAATAAATGAAATACAAAAAAGGTATGGTGTCTCTTTTCTGAGAGGCCATACCTTTTTAAATAAAGATCGATTAGTTAGCGTTGTTATCTTCCATCAGTTGCGTATTTTTTTCGATCAGTTCATCAATAGTACCGTCTGCCTGCATTCCTTTTAAAATATCATTTACTGTAGTAAGTAAATCGTCGCTGCCTTTTTGAACCGCTATTGCGGCTTGGTTTGGTTCGCTGCCCAAATCAATTTCGGCTACAGCCAAATCTTCGTTTGATTTAGCGTATTGATTTGCAACAGTTTCTACCATTAAGATACCGTCTACTTTACCAGTAGTTAAAGAAAGAATGGCTGCCCCCCATTTCCCAACGGATTGCAAATAAGAATCTGGGTAGCTTTCTTTTAAGAAATCTTCTTGGATAGTAGCTTTTTGTGTTGCCCATTTCATGTCTTTCAGTGATTCTGGGGAATTGAATTTATCTTGATCTTCTTTTTTGATTAAAACGACATCTTGTGTAGTGACATATACATCTGTAAAATCAACATTTTCAGCTCTTTCAGGAGTAGGATTCATACCAGCAATAACTAAATCGGCTTTCCCTGTAGAAACGGCAGGAATTAAACCGTTAAAGTCCATATCATTGATGACCAGCTCCACCTCCAGTTCATCTGCAATTTTTTGAGCAATATCGATATCAAATCCAACTATTTTATCCTTGCCGTCTTTTACTAAATGCCATTCATAAGGAGGGTAGTCTGCAGAAGTGACCACAACTAATTCACCTTTTTCCTGTATATCAGCAACGGTAGTAGGAGCTGTAGCAGCAGTATCTCCCGTGCCTGTCTCAGCCGCTTCACTATCGCCGCAAGCTGTTAATGCCAAAATACTCATAATCCCTAATAAAGCTTTTACCCAATTCTTTTTCATTTTTTCTTCCCCCTGTTGTCTGTTAAGACTTATTTTTTACAATATTTTTGATAAGAAAGCTTTTGTGCGTTCTTGTTTTGGATCATCAAATAGTTCATCAGGTGTTCCTTGTTCAATGATTTTTCCTTCATCCATAAAAATGACTCGATCTCCAACTTCACGAGCGAAATTCATTTCATGAGTGACAATAACCATCGTCATCCCGCTATTGGCCAAATTTTTCATGACTTGTAAGACTTCACCGACCATTTCTGGGTCTAAAGCCGAAGTAGGTTCATCAAATAACATCATATCTGGTTGCATCGCTAAAGATCTGGCGATAGCAATCCGCTGTTTTTGTCCACCAGAGAGCGAGCTTGGGTAAGCAGCTGCTTTATCTGATAATCCCATACTGTTAAGCAGGTCTTCTGCAATTTGTGTAGCCTCTTGTATGTTCTTTCTTTGGATTTGAGTCGGACCAATCGTAATATTCTCCATGATAGTCAAATGGGGAAACAAGTTGAAATTTTGAAAGACCATCCCTAATTTAGTACGGATAGCATCAATGTTGACTCCTTTCTGATTGATTGTTTGGTTTTCGAAAATGATTTGTCCAGAAGTCGGTTCTTCCAACATATTCAAACAACGTAAGAAAGTGCTTTTCCCAGAACCGGATGGACCGATCACAACAACTACTTCACCATCATGGATTTCTTCAGTAATGCCTTTCAAAACTTCTTTATTGTCATAGGATTTTATGAGTTCAATTGTTTTAATCACTTAGTTGTAACCTCTTTTCATATGTATTAACTATCTTGGAAGCGCCAGTTGTCATAAAGAAATAAAACACAGCCACGATCACATAAGGAAGAAAAGGTGAGAAGGTAGCACCGGCTACCACTTGAGCGTTGTACATTAAGTCGTTCATTCCAACTACGGAAATGATAGAAGACTCTTTAATCAATGTCACAAATTCGTTTCCTAATGTAGGCAAAATGTTTTTTAAGGCTTGCGGGTAAATAATTTTCTGCATAGCTGTTTTGTAGCTCATTCCAATAGATCGTGCAGCTTCCATTTGTCCTTTATCAACGGCTTGTATTCCGGCACGGATGATTTCAGCAATGTAGGCAGCTGAGTTGAGTGCTATAGTAATCACGCCTGACATAAAATCAGGAAGATCAATATTGATCACATACAATCCATAATAGATAATGAACAGTTGCACCAGCATGGGTGTTCCTCTTACCAGTTGGATGTAGGCCGATGCAGGTTTATTCAAAAATGGGTTGTTGGACATTTTTACAATAGCCAACAATGAACCCAGCACCACACCGATGATAATCGAAAAGAAAGATAAAGCTAGGGTATAACCAGCTCCTTTAAAATAAAGGGGCAAATAAGTGAGTAAAGATTCGACAGTCATGAGTACAGAACTCCTTTTCAACTTTATTTTTAGATACAAAAAAACCCGTCTCTTGCGTATAACGCAAGAGACGGGTTAAGTAATTTAATCCGCGGTACCACTCTAGTTGACGTGCGCTCAGGCACATCCACCTCATTATAATAACGCCTGAAATGCGGAAGAAGCTACTTTAAGTTCACCTCTTCATCGGATAAAGTGCGCTTCAACAAGAAATTTTCTGACGGGCTTACACTCTGTCCCGACTCGCTGGGAGAAAAATTCAAGTCTACTCTCTCTATCATAGATTTTAGGATATTTAGTTACAAACGATTTTGCTCACTATTTTCTAATGTTGTTGAATAGTTTTAAACGACTCGTCTATACATTTAAAATATTTTTTATACAAATAAAAAATGAGTGATATATAATTTTTAGCTGATGTATCTTGTTCGTTTTAAATGTTAAAGCTTATATTACACCTTTATTTTAGAAATGCAACTCTTTTATTGCAAAAAACTAATTTAAATAAAATATTCTATAAAATTAATAAAAATTCAATTTAATTTATAAATGACAAAAGGCGATATTTCAGCATTTTCATAATACAGAGAGGCGTTTTCTAATTTTTGAAGAAAAATTATTACTTGATTTTAATCTTTCGGCATATTAAGATGCGTAACAAGTTTAAAAAATCAAAGGAGTGTTGATATGAAAAAAGGGAAAGTCGTTCTTGCTTATTCAGGAGGTTTGGATACGTCAGTTGCAATTAAATGGTTAGTGGATAAAGGTTATGATGTGGTGGCTTGTTGTCTGGATGTAGGTGAAGGAAAAGATTTAGCATTCATAAAAGAAAAGGCCCTTAAAATGGGAGCAGCGGCTTCTTACACGATTGACGCTAAAGAAGAATTTGCAAAAGATTTTGCTCTGGTTGCTTTACAAGCCCATACGCTTTATGAAGGCAAATACCCTTTGATTTCGGCTTTATCGCGTCCGTTAATTGCTAAAAAGCTGGTAGAAGTTGCCTTGCAAGAAGATGCGATCGCTGTTGCTCACGGATGTACGGGAAAAGGGAATGACCAAGTGCGTTTTGAAGTGGCTATCAACTCTTTAGCGCCAGAATTAACGGTTCTTTCTCCGGTTCGTGACTGGAAATGGTCGCGTGAAGAAGAAATTGACTACGCTGTTCAACACAATATTCCGGTTCCAATCGATTTGGATAATCCGTTCTCTATTGACCAAAATCTCTGGGGAAGAAGTAATGAGTGTGGTATTTTAGAAGACCCGTGGGCTACACCGCCAGAAGCAGCTTATGAATTGACGACTAGTTTAGACTATACACCGGATACGGCAGATACGATTGAGATTGAGTTTGAAGCCGGAGTGCCAGCAGCGATTGATGGAGTCCCTTATTCATTAGCAGAACTCATTGAAAAAATAAACAAAGTTGCCGGAAAACACGGCATCGGGCGCATCGACCATATCGAAAACAGACTGGTAGGAATCAAATCTCGTGAAGTCTACGAAGCACCTGGTGCATTGACGTTGATGACAGCTCATAAAGAATTGGAAGATTTAAACTTTGTAAAAGATATTGCTCATTTTAAACCACTGATTGAACAAAAATTGGCTGAGATGTTGTACAACGGTTTGTGGTATAACCCGTTAACAGAAAGTTTGATAGCCTTTTTGAAATCGACACAACAATACGTAAACGGAACAGTGCGTGTCAGATTGTTCAAAGGCCACGCAATCGTTGAAGGAAGAAAATCGCCTAATTCGTTGTACAACGAAAAGCTGGCTACTTATACAGCTGAAGACGCCTTTGACCAAGAAGCAGCCGTTGGATTTATCAAGTTGTGGGGCTTGCCAACGAAAACCCATGCTGAAGTCAATCACCCGGTGTTGGTGAAAAAGGTATGAAAAAGTTATGGGGAGGCCGTTTTGAAGGCGAAAATGTAAAATGGATCGATGAATTTGGCGCTTCAATTGAGGTGGACCAAATTCTAGCGGAAGAAGATATCCGGGGAAGTTTAGCCCATGTAAACATGCTGGCTAAAACAGGGATTTTAACGGCTGATGAGGCTAAAGAGATTACTCGTGGTTTAGAGAGCCTGCTGACAAAATACCGAGACCACGAATTGGTGTTTTCAGTTGAGAATGAGGATATCCATTTAAACATCGAAATGCTTTTGCATAAAGAAATTGGACCAGTAGCAGGAAAACTGCACACGGCACGTAGTCGTAATGACCAAGTAGCGACGGATATGCATCTGTATTTGAAAAAAGCAGTGAACGAAATCATTGATTCACTGGTTCATTTGCAATCGGTAGTTGTAACGAAAGCGGACCAACATGTAGAAACGATTTTACCCGGCTATACCCACTTGCAGCACGCACAACCGATTTCTTTTGCATATCATTTATTGGCGTATTTCAACATGTTCAAACGAGATCATGAGCGCTACGAAGAAAGCATGTCTCGCATCGACTTGTCTCCTCTAGGCGCAGCGGCTTTAGCGGGCACAACCTTTCCAATAGACCGGCACTATGCTGCAGAACAATTAGGGTTTTCGGATATTTATACAAATAGTCTTGATGCTGTCAGTGACCGCGATTTTATTGTAGAATTCCTTTCAAACAGCAGTTTATTAATGATGCACTTGTCGCGTTTTTGTGAAGAAATCATTCTATGGACGAGTCATGAATACCAATTCGTCGTTTTATCGGATACTTATTCAACCGGCAGCTCGATTATGCCGCAAAAGAAAAATCCGGATATGGCTGAATTGATTCGGGGGAAAACTGGGCGCGTATATGGGAACCTGGTTTCTTTGCTGACAACGATGAAAAGCTTGCCGCTAGCTTACAATAAAGATTTACAAGAGGATAAAGAAGGCATGTTTGACACTGTCCAGACGGTGAAAGAGTGTTTGCGCGTTTTTGCTGGGATGTTGGAAACCATGGAAGTCAGAGAAAATAACATGCTGGAAGCCACGACGAAAGATTTCTCTAACGCAACCGAATTAGCGGATTATTTGAGCACAAAAGGGATTCCGTTTCGCGAAGCACACGAAATCGTCGGCAAATTGGTCCTGGACTGCTTGAAAAAAGGCATTTATTTGCAAGATGTTTCGTTGGTAGATTACCAAGCCATTGCACCTGAAATCATGGAAGATGTCTATCCGCTATTGGATTCCCGGGCTGCAGTAGCGAGACGCAATTCAGTTGGCGGAACTGGATTTGAACAAATTCGCTATCAAATTGAACAAGCAAAAAAGGGATTAATTTAGGTACGAATTATTTGCTTAACCAACATCTTAGCTCTAAACTGGAAGCGAAAGTTATCAAAAGGAGAGAAGGTAAGGATATGTTAAAAGATTCATACCCCTATTTTATTTTCAATGGAAATGCGGATGAAGCGATTCGTTTTTATGCAGCTGTTTTTGAAGCCAAAGTGTTGGACAGCACTAAGTTTAAAGAGATGCCGATCAATCCAGATGAACCTCCTATCCCTGATGCCGCAAAAGAATTGATTATGAATGCGACGATTCAGTTGCCCAATGAGTCTTATATCATGTTTTCGGATAATTTTCCGGGAACCCCGTATACTGTAGGCACTAATGTGTCATTGACTTTAATTTATGAGGACCCTGAAGAAACACGAGCCGTTTTCGACAAATTAAAAGTGGATGGCAAGATTGAGATGGAGTTGCAAGAAACTTTTTGGAGTCCGTTGTATGGGAATCTATTTGATAAATTTGGTATTCAATGGCAAGTATCGACTCTTGATGCAGAAGACGTTAATTAAATAAAAGTAAATTAACTTAAAAAAGCTAGGACAGCTCAGTACTGTGCTCTAGCTTTTTTAACGTTTTATCACTTTTCTTTCAAACAGAGAGAGGGTACTGAAAAGGTTTTCAAGTACCGTAAAGAGCTTTCGAACAGAGAGATACGGTAGTGAGAAGGTTTTCAAATACCATAAAGAGCTTTTGAATAGAGAGGTATGGTACTAAGAAGGTTTTCAAGTACCATAAAGAGCTTTTGAACAGAGAGATATGGTACTAAGAAGGTTTTCAAGTACCATAAAGAGCTTTCAAACAGAGAGATATGGTACTAAGAAGGTTTTCAAGTACCATAAAGTGCTTTCCAATAGAGAGGTATGGTACTTTCTAAAAACAAGACCACTCCTTATTGCCGCAGAAGTAGGGCGAAAGGGGTGGTCTTATATTGCTGTTGCTAGATGGAAATTGGGTTGGAACTAGAAAATCGATGCTTGCATTACTCGTCTTGATTTTCAGATTCATCTCCAGATTTACTATGTTTATCTGATTTGGAACCCATTGCCGCTCCAAATGCAGCACCAAGAGCGATTCCTATAGCTATACCTACACCTAAATTATCAAACAGTATTCCAAATACTACTCCAAAAGAAACACCAAGAGACATACCTATTCCAGTAGAATTAGACGAAGACCGATTAGGCTTTTCTTCCATTTTGAAAACTCCTTTGTGTGGGCTTTTCATCAATTTGGAGACAAAAAAACGTTATTTGATTAGTTGTGAAGTGTTACTTTTTGCATTTGAATAATTTTAACCCTAATACCGCAATACTCGTAATAGCCACGGTTGTTAATACAGGATGCTTTTGAGCTTTTACGTAATAACTTCTTTTACGAATCCAGCCTTTATTGGTTCCTCGTTCATGGAGTCCATAGCCTGCTTTGTATAAGCTGCTTTCGTCTTGTGGTTTAGAAGGGCGGTCTCTATATTGAGATGGATACACGACTTCTTCAACAAATCGATCCGTAAAGCGAGGGAAAAAATCATTTAATACAGCAGTGAGTTTCGACATCCCACCAACATACATATCTCTTTTAGGTTTTTGAGCTGCAAATAAAATCGCTTCGGCCACAGCTTCTGGCGGATAAACGATTCCTAAATGAGAAGGTTGATTCGGTATATAACTATGAGCATGTTCTGTATAAGGCGTGTCGGTTTTATAGGGATGAATCAATGTAACCGAAATAGGCAAGTGTTCTTTTTCGAACACCATGCGGATACTGTCGGTCCAACCGTGCACAGCAAATTTAGAAGTTGCATAAATAGACTGCATCACGGAAGACTTATCCCCAAATACGGAGCCCACATTGATGATAGCACTTGGTGTTCTGGTGTCTTTAAAATGTTTAGCGGCTGCTCTAGAGCCGTAAACGGTACCCCAAAAGTCGGTTTCGAACATTTGCTTCATATCCGGAATACTGATTTCTGTACCGTGGCCATAAATGGCTACACCTGCGTTATTTACCCAAGTATCAAAATGGTCAAACTCTTCAATGGCTTTCTCCGCAATTCGATCAACATCTTCTTCTTTTGAAACGTCAGCAGTGACATAGATGGCAGTTTGACCTTTGGCAGTCAACTCATCTACAAGTTTTTTTAAAGCCTCTTCATTTCGTGCTGCAGCAACTACTTTTGCTCCTTTAGCAGCGGCCATTCTTGCCGTTACCAACCCAATTCCGCTTGATGCTCCGGTGATGACAATAACTTGATCTGCTACTTTTTTCAAATTCAATTTTAGATTATTTGAAGGCATTTTGCTTTCCATTTTGTCTGATGACATCATTATTCCTCCTCATTTAAGTCCACGATCAATCAGTGACAACAAACGAATTTCTTCCAAATAGCAATGAAGTACCTGAAGAATTCTATCCTTATCTCTTATCATAATGAAGCGGGTAACGAGAATGCAAAAATAATGTTTTAGACAACGAAAAACCTCCAAAAATCAGCTAGCCGATTTTTGGAGGTTAGGTTTAGTTTTTTTAGAATTAACCTTTAACGATGTTTACTGCTTGTAATCCACGGTTACCTTCTTCAATATCAAAAGAAACTGTTTCGCCTTCTTCTAATGTTTTGAAACCGTCTGTTTGGATTGCTGAGAAGTGTGCGAATAAATCTTCTTCGCCTTCACGTTCGATGAAACCAAAACCTTTATCTGCATTAAACCATTTAACTGTACCTTTATTCATAACTAAATTCCTCCATTTATATGTGCTTATAGCACGTTGTATTTGCAATATTTCATTTAAAAAAACAACAGGGAATTTAGACATAATAATGAATAAAACTACCAATTAATTTGTTTAAAAAATCTACTACAAGAATTAGTATATCCTGTTATTTAAGATAAGTAAAGCTTTATCGACTCAATGTTTATTTTTGAGGTGAACAAAAAAGACATAATTATCAAAAGATGGATACCTAATGGTTTTATTTGGGAAATTGCTTACAACATAAATTGCTGTCTGTCATTAAAGAAACTTTTATACGCTAAAAAGGATGCAATATAAGAAGACAAGCTGGTTGTAGCTACAATCATAAAGGTAACCATAATTTGATACATGATAGCAGTTGTAGGTACCGTTCCCGCAAATATCAGACCGGACATCATTCCGGGAAGAGTGACGATTCCAATAGTTTTAGCTGAATCCAAGGAAGGTTGCATCCCTGATTTGATTGTCTCACGTAAAATAGAACGAGAAGCTTGGTTTGGTGTTGCCCCTAAGGATAACATTTCCAATATTTGTTGACGCTGGTCTCGAAACAACGTATTTAAATTCCGATAGCACAATCCGATAGTCGTCATGGCTGTTCCGCAAATCATACCCGCGATAGGGACAATTTGAGAAGGGATAAATTCTATAGAACCAGATAATACTAATACCACCAGAGTCAAAATAATCGTTGAGAAAATGGCGATCATAGAAATTTTGAATGAATTGGGGATATGGTTGCTGCGCTTATGAGCGTTCCAAGAGGCATTAAACGCAATAACCAAAACCAGCGCGACAGTGACAATAGGGTTGTCAAAGCCGAACAAGTACGTTAAAGCGTAACCTACAGCCACCAATTGAATGACTGCACGCGTAATGCTATACAAAATTTCTTTAGCCGTTCCCAACTTTTCTTTATAAGAAATAAAGACGCCCACTAATACCAGCGCAAAACTCAATGCAATCGTACCTGGACTAATTTGCAGATTCATTTACACGTCCTCCTTTATCAACCATTTTCCCTGCTACAATATGTATGTGTTTATCCGCAAGAGCAGCTTCTGCTTCGTTGTGGCTGATCATTAAAATCGTCATCTCGGTTTTTTGGCGCATATCATGGAGCCATTTCCAGATGATTTGTCGATTTTCATCATCTAACGCACTAGTGACTTCATCTAGCAACAAAATTTTAGGTTGGAAGAGAACGTTGCGGATTAGAGCAATCCGTTGTTTTTCTCCACCAGATAAACTAGTGATGGGTTTGTTCAAATAGTCTTCAGGTAATCCAACGGTTTTTAAATAGTCCACAGCCTTAGCTTCATCAAACTCCACTTGACGAATGACGTAGGGAAAAGCCAAGTTCTCTTTGACCGTTTCTCCAAATAAAACCGGAGATTGGAAACAATAAGAAACTTCTTTACGGTATTCTGTGGGCTCATAGGATTCAATAGGATGGCCATTGTAAAGAATTTCTCCACTGGTTTTAGACAAGACAGTAGCAATAATCTTTAAAAGCGTGCTTTTTCCACTTCCAGAGGGCCCAGTAATCGATAGAAAGTCGCCTTCTTCTATAGTGAACTGGATGTCTTCGAGTATTTTTTTATCTGTTGCTTGAAAAGACAGGTTTTTGATTTCCAATAAGGACATATTTTTTTAATCTCCTTTACAATATTGTATGTAGTTTATCGTAACACTATTTGGTGAAAAGAGGGAGGTTTTCACCTAAAAAAGTATTGGGATTTGTGTGGATGATAAATTGACACTCCTATTTTTAAAAGGTAGACTTATTTCGTGAGTTTAAATCGCTTACAATTACATTTCAGGAGGAATGGCAATGAAGAAAATGGGCGTCTCAATCTATCCAGCAAAAAGTACATATGAAAAGGACAAAGAGTATTTAGATTTAGTACATCAATACGGATTTAAGCGTATTTTTACCAGTTTGCTTGAAATAACTGGAGATACAGAAGAAGTGGTCAATAAATTTAAGAAAATCATTGAGTATGGAAATTCATTGGGAATGGAAACGGTTGTCGATATCAATCCTGGATTATTTGAACAATTAAATGTCAGCTATGATGATCTAACGTTTTTTAGCGATTTAGGAGCTACGGCTGTGCGATTGGATTTAGGTTTTACTGGGGCTGAAGAAGCGCGAATGACCAAAAATCCTTTTAATCTTCAAATTGAAGTGAACATGAGCAGCGGAACAAAATACATTGACAATATCATGAGCTACAAGCCAAATAAAGAAAACCTGACAGCCTCACACAACTTTTACCCACAGAAGTATTCAGGATTGTCTCAAGCTCATTTTGAAAAAACGACTGCACAATATACGGTTTACCGCTTGAATACAGCGGCTTTTGTGACTTCACAAGTAGGAGAATTAGGTCCTTGGCCAGTACAGACAGGGCTCTGCAGCTTAGAACAACACCGTTCCTTATCTATCCGTACACAAGTCAATCACTATCGTTTGATGGATACGATCGATGATTTACTGATTGGAAACGGGTATGCTTCCCCAGAAGAATTAAAAGCCATGTCTGAAGCTTTTATGAATTCGCATGCGGAATTGGAAATTGCGTTTGAACCCGATGTGACGGATTTAGAAAAGAAAGTGATTCTAGATGAAGTGCACCAATATAGAGGAGACCGTTCTGAATACATGATTCGTTCTTCTATGACACGTGTAAAATACAAAGCTGAAGATTTCCCAGTCCATGCTACTGCGGAAACGAAAAAAGGCGACGTATTGATTTGCAACAACAACTTTGGGCAATACAAAGGGGAGACGCAAATCGCGCTGAAATCGATGGAAGACGATGAAACACGAAATATCGTTGCCAAATTAACTCCGGAATCCATTTTCTTGCTGGATTATTTAGAACCTTGGTCAAGTTTCAAATTTATTGAAGCTCAATAAAAAGGGGGAATTCACATGTTGGAAAAAATCGAGGCGATTGCGGGCAGAATAGCTGCGCAACGGCATTTGAAATCGTTGCGTGATGGGATTGTTTTAGGGATGCCGCTTATCATTATCGGGTCCATTTTCTTAGTATTAGGAAATTTGCCATTTGAAGGCTATCCCGAGATGTTGGCTGAAGCAGGTATTTCGGATTGGATCAACAAAATTGTGAATGGGTCATTTGGCTTGATGGCTTTAGTGGCCGTATTTGGAATTGCGAACAGTTTAGCGAGGTACTACGATGTTGATGGCGTTTCAGCAGGGATTATAGCGTTATCTGCTTTTGTCATTGTGTCGCCTGATTTAGCGACAGATGTGGGTACAGGAGTGAATTATACTTATCTAGGCAGTACTGGTTTGTTTGTAGCCATTGTGGTTGGGTTAACAGCTGCAGAAATTTTCCGTTTCTTTGTCCAAAAAAATTGGACCATCAAAATGCCGGAAGGAGTTCCGCCTGCAGTGGCTAAATCATTTGCAGCGATTCTTCCCGGACTAATGGTCATTCTCTTTTGGGGTGCGATTTACATTCTGCTCGACCTCAATGGTGGAAATATCCATGATGTGTTGACGCTTATTTTAGGAAAACCTCTAGGGGCTATCGGGAGTTCGTTGTGGGGAACTTTAGTTATGGTTGCCATCAACTCGTTATTTTGGTTTGTGGGCATTCATGGAGCGAATACAACCAACCCGCTGATTCAACCGATTTGGTTGCAAAATACAGATGCGAACCGTTTGGCCTTTCAAGCAGGGGAAGAGTTGCCGAACATTATCACGAATGAATTCATGATGAATTTTGTGTGGATGGGCGGCGGGGGAGCAACGATAGGATTGGCTATTTGTTTATTTGCTTTCACGAAAAGCAAACAAAATAAAGCCATGGGTAAATTATCGATCGCACCAGGAATCTTTAACATCAACGAACCCATTTTATTTGGATTTCCGGTGGTGTTGAACTTTAAATTATTGGTACCTTTCATTTTAGCGCCGGTAGCTACAGCATTGATTACTTATTTTGCGATGGCAACAGGTCTAGTAGCTAAGACGGTTGGAATAGCAGTGCCGTGGACAATGCCGCCAATCATCAGCGGTTATTTAGCTACAGGTGGGGCGATTAGTGGAGCTGTGCTTCAAATCATTACGTTAGCCGTCACAGTTGCGATTTATTATCCGTTCGTGCGTTCCATGGATAAGGCTCAGTTGAAACAAGAAAGTGAGACGGAGACTGCGGATGCTTTAATCGATTAAGAAAGACAGTAAAAAACCGAATGAGCTATTGGAGTAACTAAGGTAAATATCCGCTCAAAAATAACTACAGCTTCCACGACCTGTTTTTATCTAGGCCTTGGAAGCTGTAGTTTTATTTATTCGCTCACTGTTTTATAAACACTGATTTCATCGGTTTAGTAACATCTTTCTATGGCTTTTTTGGTGTTTAGTAACTATATTGGGTAGAGAAGGAATGAATCTGATAATAAAATGTAGGAGTGGGATAAATGCAAATCAGCCAAACACTAAAAGCAAAAAGAAAAGAACAATTATTAACTCAGGCACAAGTTGCTGAAAAAATATTTGTTTCTCAAAAATCCGTTTCTAATTGGGAAACAGGGAAAACTTATCCTGATATTGATAGCTTGATTCGTTTGGCTAAATTGTATGATTTATCCCTAGACAATTTATTATTGGAGGGATCAGATATTGTGGAAGACATCAAAGAAAAAGCTGAACTCAAATCGCTTGAGAAAATTAGTAAAGTTGCTGGATTAACGAGTGCTTGTGTGTTAGTTATTTTAGTTAGTCAAAAGTGGTTGGGAGATTTACCACTTATAGTACTTCTTTTATTGGCCTTGATTGCCACATTTAATATGATTACCATTTTTTATTTTCAAGCGAAAATCAATCAATTGAAAGACAAGTCGTTTACTTTTAAGGACGGCCTCATTTTGTTGGCAACAGCCATTGTTAGTATAGTGCTGTACATGTTATTTGTGGTGAGATAGTCCAGACAGCTTTTTTTGTTACGCCATATTTTCTACCCACAATAAAAAAAGAAGTCGGAAACAATAAACAGTTTCTCTGACTTCTTTTTTAGTACTTTTAGTTACTTCAGGGATTAGTTGAATTGTGCTTATTCTGTACCCGATTTTTCTGCATCGGTCATCATTGCTTCAGGTTTGTCTTGCCATTCCAAAAATTCCATTCGATGGCCAAAGAATGCATACGTATAGAAGCGGCGAGCACCAGGAAGGTTATAATCTTCTTCAAAAGAAACGTTGTATTCTTTCAGACGGTCCATCAATCCAGCAATATTATTTATCTCAAATGCAGGATGGCCTCTTTTTTCTGCGCGGAAGTCTTCGTCTAATCCGACATGCAGAATGTGTTTACCAATATCAAACCATAAACTTTCGAAATGGCTGAGTGTTTCAGGTTTTTCCATTTCCTTGCACCCCAAAATTTCTGTGAAAAATCTTCTAGTCTCTGTCTCTGAACCTAATGGTGCAGTAATTTGGATGTGATCCAAACCTTTAAATGAAAAAGTCATCTGTTAATCTCCTTTGTATCTCAATTTATATCTTTAACTTTACCATACTGCAATGTTTTTGGAAGTTCATTAGAAAATTCGTAGACTGCCCTTAATTTCAATCCAAAATAAAAAAGCCGCCATCCTCTTTTCTGCTAAAAGAGGATGGCGGCTTTTCGTATTAATCCTCGATCATGCCCAATAAATCATTCAACGCCTCGGTCATAATCGGGTGCGTATAAATGGTATCTCTTAACGTCGTGTAAGGGATTTTTTCATTAATCGCCAATGCCAACAAATTGATCATTTCATGCGATTCGGCACTGAATAAAGTAGCGCCAATGATGGATTTAGTTTCAGAATCAACCAATACCTTCATAAAGCCGGCTGTTTCCCGAAGTACTTGAGCTTTCGGTACATTAGCAGTTGGCATTTTCGCTACTTCATAAGCTAATCCAGCTTTTTTAGCCGCTTTTTCGTTCATGCCTACAGAAGCTAATGGTGGATCGATGAAAGTTGCGTTTGGAAATACAGGACGAGAATCTAATGAATATTCTGCAGCTTCGCCAAGTAGTTGCGGCAACACAATACGGTAATCATCCAATGAAATATAAGTAAACTGAGGACCACCTTTTACATCTCCAACTGCCCAAATGTGCTCGATAGTTGTTTGTAAATTGGCGTTTACTTTGACTTCACCTTTTTCTCCTAGAGCAACGCCAGCTTTTTCAGTTCCCAAATGCTCCGTATTTGGTTTTCTGCCCGTTGCCAATAAAACAGCGTCAAATTTGGCTTCATTTTCTCCCTCATTTTGACTATAAGCAACGGTTACGCCGGATGCTGTTTCTTTTATTTGAGAAGTAGCCGCTTCAAATTCAAATTGAATTCCAGTTTCTTTCATGCGTTCCAAAACAGATTGTGCTACGTCTTCATCTTCGCGGCCAAGGAAAGTGTCCTTAGCTTCAAAAATCGTGACGGCTGAACCGAAACCATTAAAGTAAGAAGCGTATTCCAATCCGATGTAGCCTGAACCGATAATCGCTAAGCGCTGAGGCAGTTGTTCCAAATCTAAAATACTTTCGCTGGTATACACACGACTGTTTCCTGAAATGCCATCTATATCAGGTATGTTGGCAACTGAACCCGTATTGATAATGATGTTTTCAGCGGTTACTTGAACGATTTCTTCTCCTGTATCCACGGATAAAGTGTGTTCATCTTTAAAAGCAGCAAATCCATCCAAGACCGTCACGTTATCCAAGTCCGCAATTTTGTGGTAGTTTTTTTGATTTAATTTGCTGACCATATCGTCCTTATAATGAAGCGCTTTTTGGTAGTATTGATTATTGAGTTCTGGTGTTCGCTCAATACCAAATTCCGTTAATTGACTGATGGTTTTAGCACTATTTGTCAGTGATTTAGTAGGTAAACAGCCTACATTGATGCATGTTCCACCATACATTTTTGGAGACTTCTCAATGACAATCGCTGTTTTTCCTTTTTTAGCTAAGGCACCTGCTAATGTTTTCCCTGCTTTTCCAAAGCCAATAATCGCGACATCTGTTTGATAGTTGTTCATTTTGCAATCTTCCTCTCCGTATTTAAATGCTGTAATTTTGCTTCCATTTGTTTCAAAGTAATGTGACTTAACTGGGCTACAGCTGCTTGGTTCAGTTCCACATATATTTCTTCCATCACATCAGACATTCCTGAAGACACTAAACAACTTGCTTCTGAATCTCCAGATTGCCAATTCTGCTGGATAAGAGGGACATTGATAGCTTGATAGACATCTTTTAAAGTAATGTTTTCTAAGCTTCCTTTTAGAAAATAACCTCCGCTGACTACTCGTTTAGTATCCACTAAATTGGCTTGTTTGCATTTTGCCATCACGCGACGCACGCGTACAGGGTTGGTACAGACATTTTCTGCTAACTGATCACTGGTTAGGCTTTCTTGCTTATGGCCTAAAAAAACTAAGCTATGAACAGCAATCACAAATTCACTCAATTGAATTCACCGCATTTCGATTTAATTTGTAACTTTTTAAGTTACTTATACAATAAAGCAGAAAGTGAAAAAGATAAAGAAATAGGATTTATATCAGCCCAATGGATAGTTTGAAAATAAATATCTCGAAATAGTAAATTTCTACTTGCATTTATTATTATGTCGTGTAATAATGTAAGTAAGTCGACAAAAAGTAAGTAAAGGGTTGGTGGGTTTCCCACAATTCGTTACACAAATGGGAGGAAACACATTGGCGCAAGAAAGCTTTTTAACTCGAGTGAAAAATTCTTTATTCGGGAACCAAAATCAAACAGAAATTAAGGAGACAAAAATTATGAAAATCGGTATTATTTCAGGTAGTGTACGTGAAGGAAACAACGCAGCAGCAGTATCACAATGGATTTTAGATTTTGCTAAAAACAGAAACGACGAAGGTGTAGAATATGAATTAGTTTCTTTAGCGGATTATGATTTACCGTTATTGGGAGCAAAACTTTCTGAAGATCGTGCAGAAACTGCAGGTGCTGCAATCAAAGCTTGGTCTGAAAAAATGGCTTCATTCGATGGATATGTATTCATCACTCCAGAATACAACCACGCATTAGGCGGCGCAATGAAAAATGCTTTAGACTACTTAAACCCAGAAGTAAACAACAAAGCAGCAGCATTAGTTGGATACGGTAGTTTAGGTGGAGCTCGTGCTCACGAAAATATCCGTGTAATCTTAGCTGAACAACGCGTAGCAACTGTACGCACCACAACGAATTTCTCATTGATCACTGACTTTGAAAACATGAGTGTCTTCAAACCAGCAGCTCACAACGAAGTAAACGCTGCAGGTATGTTCGATGACTTATTGTTATGGACAAAAGCTTTTAATACAATTAGATAATAACAAGAGAGCGGAGTAGAGCGTTTAGCTTACTGGCTATAAGAAGGATTCGACCAGTTAGGTGCTTTTCCTAACAGGTCGAATTCGGCTTATAGACATGTAAGCTGCTCTGCGCAGCTCGTCTAAAGTGCGAGCGCAAACCTATGTAAAGATGCCCAGGCGTTTAGTCACTTGGTAACGAAAGCCGAGCTGTCATCAGATTGATTTCTGATGACAGCTCGGCTTTTTCTTATTTTTAATTTTACTCGGTATTTTCAGCGTGTCGATTTTTTCTTCTTAGAAGGATCCACTTGATATTCTTCTACACGAACAACATCAACATTATCCGGTTCAACTTTTTGAGCGTTAGCTGAATTGCCTTGGCTTACTGTTTGAGAAGGAGGCTTTTCTGTATTCGATTGATTTCTTTCTAAAGTAGTTAACCGTTCATTCAATTTTTGTATTTCTGCTTCTTTTATTTGAATTTCTAGTTGAGCTTCTGATTCTTTTCTAACTCTATCAACAGCTTCATCTTTTGAAGTCTCAGCGTGTTCCAGTTCTTCTTTTTTATTTTTCAGCATTTGACGGTTGCGTGCGCCTTTAGAAGCTGCGAACAATCCAGCTATTGCCATTCCAATGAGAACTAATCCCGCTACCAGCAGCCAGAAAGGTATTTGGAAAGAGATAAAGTAAAGGTCTAGCGGAACCATTCCCATATTCAAAAAAGCAACAACCCCGACTAAAATGAGCAATATAATGGCTAGTACAATCATTATTCTTCCACCTCTGCATCTTCCTACAATCAACAGTTGGCTGAAAGGAAAAGCATTGCTTTACACGTTAAGTATAAGACTTTGAGACGAAATAGGAAAATAAAAGCTCTGCTAATGAAAGGACTTGTAAAAACTCATTTAATACAGAAAAAAAGCCTCTACACCGTTTAGATGTAGAGACTTTTGATTATTCACTTACAGGAATTGCTTGTGAAACTTGAACTTCACCAATTGGAAGAACAGTTTTACCATATACTTCATTGATTACTTGTGCCATTGCAGCGTAGATAGCTGAGAAACCGCAAAGGATACCTTCGTATCCAGCAATCGTTAAAATCAAAGTAGAACCTGTGAAGTTTCCGATAGCTAGCAAGAAGAAAAGTAGCGTCAATGTCCCAAAAACGACTTGTAGAGCTTTGTTGATGCGCAATGTAGCAATGAACATAAACAAAGTGAAAACTCCCCACATGAATAAGTAAGCTGCCATAGACAATGAATCAGCTGCTTGACCGTATCCCATCATTGGAAGAATGTTCAAGGCCGCCAATGATAACCAGAAGAAACCATAAGATGTAAACGCTGTAGTTCCAAATGTATTGTTTTTCTTAAATTCCATGATTCCTGCAATAACTTGTGCTAATCCACCGTAAAAAATTCCCATTGCAAAAATCATAGCGTTCATTTCGAAGAATCCAGCATTGTGGATATTCAATAAGATCGTTGTCATACCAAAGCCCATTAAACCTAGTGGTGCAGGGTTGGCAGTAATTTCTTTAAATGATCCCAATTTTTCTTTTTCCAAAATCATATTCTCCTATGTACCTATATTTTTAAACACAACAGGTTGAATTATAGCTGGCTTCAGGGAGGGAAGTCAATAGCATAATTTATACCGCGTTAAAAATAGTGAGATACAATCAGAATGAATTGATTTATAATGAAGCAAGGAATCATTTTTACTGAAATAAATTAAGTTTGAACTACAAAAACATGAACGAAGGAGCGGTTAAATAGTGAGAAAAAAGCCTATCTCTTTTTACCTAGGCTGTATTGGCATTGTTATTCTAGGTGCAAATAAATTCTATTTCCCAAATCAATTTTTATACTCGGGTGAACTATCTTTAACTAGTCATTTTTCTGGTTTATTAGTTTTTATGTTCTTCACGTTAACAGCATTTGAAATGATTACATTCGATTTTAGAAAAAAAAAAACGAAATTCAGTCAAATAGCGAAGAGGAGAATATACAATGAAAAAAATGAAGCAATTATTAGTTCTAACTATTTTAGGCGGCATATTAGCTGGTTGCGGAAACAAAGAGATTTTCGACACGACATACACTTTTGATTACGCTATAGTTTCTTTACCCAATGGTGACATCATAGAAGGAAAAATCAAAAGCTGGACAGATTACGAAGGCGAACAGCTGCAAATTACGTTTGAAAACGGCGATACTTATTTAGTGTCTTCAATGAATGCAGTACTGAAAACTAAAAAATAGAGGATAGTACCGCTCCCAAACATGCTGCACAATAGACTTGGCTTCTTTATTGGTAAATAATCTTTTAAACGAATCTAGTGCGGCTAAAATTTTCATGCTAAGCAAC
Organism: Desemzia sp. FAM 23988; assembly: GCF_045528365.1. Classification (NCBI taxonomy): domain Bacteria; kingdom Bacillati; phylum Bacillota; class Bacilli; order Lactobacillales; family Carnobacteriaceae; genus Desemzia; species Desemzia sp. FAM 23988. Next base: position 91,871 of record NZ_JBGQQS010000004.1, on the reverse strand, counting down.
CTCTATTGGTAATTAGTAGACTTAAACTACAAACGTCAGTTGGTACATAGAATTTATAAGAGTGACCTCAAAATGGTGTAAAGCAGTTGCTTGATTTTTCTCAGCTTCTTTTTGTTGGAACTAAAAGGGTAGTCCTTAACGACCATATCGTTGGAAATTAATTCTCGATAAGGCATATAGGAAGCTCTTAACAACCATATCGAGTTTATTTGCTTAACGATAAGGTAGGTAGAATGCTTCTGATCGTCATGTGGACTTAGTTAGAAAGGTAGTAACCAAAAATAGTCCTTGCTGCTCTGTTTCACTTTCTTAATAAAGGATGTCATTAGCAATCGTCGTATAGAATAAATCTTTGATTTTTTCTGGACTGGATTCCCTGCCTAAGGCCCACATGAGTTTGCAGACAACAGCTTCTGTGGTCATGTCGTAAGCTTCTAGCACACTGACTTTATTTTTTAACTTGTGGCCTACTTTGTAGACTTCCATGTCACTGCCTTCATTTGGAACTTGAGTTGTCATGACGATGACTTTCCCAAGTTTAGTCCATTTTTTGATGACGTCATAAAAGCCGTATTCCGGCAATGAAGGGATTCCTCCGACGCCGTAACTTTCAATAATGATGGCGTCTTTTTTGGACAACATAAAATCCAATACTTCAGCTTCAGCGCCTGGGGTCAATTTGTACAAACCGACTTTCGCGTTAATGGAGGGGTAGAAGATAGGTTGCTCCATTTTTGGTTGTTCAATAAACTGGATCAAATGGCTGTCCTGGATAATCGCAATATAAGGGTAGTTGATGCTGGAAAAAGCATTGAAACTTTTAGAATGCGTTTTTCGCGCGCGTGTCCCTAAAATGACTTTGCCGTTGAATACGATTTGTATTCCGCTGGCTTTGTCAGATGAAGCGTACAAGAAACTATCGTATAGGTTCGTTTTCGAATCACTGATTTCCATATTGATCGGCTTTTGAGAACCGGTGATCACAATGGGCTTGGGAGAATTTTGGATCATATAGGACAATGCCGCCGCCGTATAAGCCATTGTATCCGTACCATGGGTTATAACGAAGCCATCATACTGGTCATAATGTTCACAAATGGTCTCCGTCAAAAGGGTCCAAATGTCAGGAGATATATTGGTGCTGTCGATGTTGCAGACTTCCAACGTATCGATCTCGCACAGTTTAGAGATGCTGGGTATGTAGTGCAAGATATCTGCTGAGGACATTTGAGGATCTAAGCCGTCTGGTGTTGCCGCAGAAGCAATCGTTCCGCCTGTTCCAATCATTAAAATACGTTTCATAATCATACTCCTTATTTTTTAGTTGTTTAAAGTTGTAAACTAAGTTTTTTATAAGAATCAACTTACTGAGGAACATGTGAGGTGCTTTTTTGGTTCCCATCTTTTATTTTTTGTATACTAAACGTGAGCTAGTATCATTTAGTAGAAAAGAGGATGAAAATGGAATCTATCCCATGGCAAACTATTTTATTTGCATTTGGTCTGACACTTTTTGCAGGTCTTTCAACAGGAATTGGAAGTGCAGTGGCTTTTTATTCAAAGAAAGTAGATACCCGTTTTTTATCCGGAGCACTGGGTTTTTCTGCTGGTGTCATGCTATATGTATCTATGATCGAAATTTTTCCGACAGCGCGCGAGGCGTTCACCTCTGTTCATGGAGCTGAAGCAGCTTATTGGTACACTACATTTTCATTCTTTGGCGGAATCGTCCTTACCGCGTTATTTGATAAACTGGTTCCGAATCCTGTGAGTCCTCCTGAAATTGAAGAGATGGATGGAACGGAAAACCAAAAAGAAGCTACAGAGAATAAAGAATTGATGCGAATGGGTGTATTTGTTGCATCGGCTCTTGCCCTCCATAATTTTCCGGACGGACTGGCTACTTTCCTAAGTGCATTGGAAAATCCAACGTTTGGAATCAGTGTGGCTTTAGCTATAGCGATTCACAATATTCCTGAAGGGATAGCTGTTTCGGTTCCCATTTATTATGCAACTGGAAATAAAAAGAAAGCTTTCAAGTATAGTTTCTTGTCAGGGATGGCTGAACCGTTAGGAGCCGTCATTGGGTTTACTCTTCTAAGACCGTTTCTTAGTGATACACTTTTTGGTGTGATATTTGCTGGTGTAGCGGGCGTTATGGTCTACATTTCGCTCGACGAATTGCTGCCGACTGCTGAGAAATATGCAGAACATCATATTGCCATTTGGGGCTTGATCCTTGGAATGGCTGTCATGGCCCTCAGCTTATTGCTGCTTGCAGAATAATTTAAATCAGGACAATGTAAGTCGATGTAGAACAGAATAAGTGTTTATCCTGCTCTAATGACTTTATTTGGGCCAAGCTAAATAGACAGCAAAACCAATTAAAATAAGGCCGATTACTGCACCGAATTTGCTTAAATTTCCTGAGAAATGAGTGCCTTTTCCCTTAAAATCAAATCCGAAAATAAATAATCCTAATCCACAAATAAAGGATAACAACATGATCCAAAACCCCATCTAAACCCTCCTTGTAATTAAAAGTAGCCCTTATGCATGTCTTCTTCAATTGTATTGTACCGTTTTTAGACAGAAATCAATAGATAAGAATGTTTAAAAATGAATAAAGTTTCTGGTTGTAATCCTGAGTCATTACTGCTACAATCATTTACAGCAAAGTCCTTTTAATTTGATCCTGTGAGATCGAGAAGGGTAACAAATCGAATATATTTGATACCAGAGGTCCTTTTGCGAATAAAAAAATTCACATAGGGGCATTTTTTTGTGCCCAGGAGAGGAAGTATTGGTATGGCTGTAGAGCACAAGAAATTATTATTGGATATTGAGGAGAAACCACCAATAGCCAAAGGATTGCTGTTAAGTTTCCAACACGTGTTTGCTATGTTTGGAGCAACCATCCTAGTTCCATTGATTCTAGGCATGCCGGTTTCCGTAGCTTTATTAGCCAGCGGAATCGGAACATTGATTTATCAAATCGCTACAAAATCAAAAGTACCTGTCTATCTAGGTTCTTCATTTGCTTATATTACAGCAATGGCTGTGGCTATTCAGCAAATGGGCGGAGATATCAGTGCGGCTCAAACAGGAGTCGTTCTAGTTGGGTTACTGTATGTTTTAATAGCAGGGTTTGTGAAATTACTGGGAACAGCATGGATTGATAAATTATTGCCGCCGATTGTGATTGGGCCAATGATCATGGTGATCGGGTTAGGTCTGGCCGGTTCTGCAGTTACGAATGCCGGTTTTGTAAAAGGAGGCGACTTGCGTCACATCGTTGTAGCTATCAGTACCTTCTTGATCACAGCGTTTGTCAATACAAAAGGAAAAGGATTCTTCAAGATCATTCCCTTCTTGATTGGAATCGTAGGCGGATATCTAGTCGCCCTAGCGTTGGGGTTAGTAGATTTCACGGCAGTCACTGAAGCCAGTTGGTTTGAAGTGCCGGGTTTGCGTTTGCCATTTGCAACGCCTTGGTTCGAGCATTACGAATTTTACTTTGGTCCGGAAACACTAGCGATCTTGCCAGTCGCATTAGTAACCGTTTCTGAACACATTGGAGATCATACTGTTTTAGGGAAAATCACCAATCGTCAATATTTAAAGAATCCTGGTTTATCTCGTACATTGATCGGTGATGGAGTAGCAACAGCTGTGTCAGCTTTGATCGGAGGCCCTGCGAATACGACTTATGGTGAGAACACCGGGGTTATTGGAATGACCAGAATCGCCTCAGTGTCCGTTATTCGTAATGCTGCTTTTATCGCGATCGGATTGAGTTTCTTTGGGAAATTTACAGCTTTGATTTCTACTATTCCAAATGCAGTTCTTGGAGGAATGTCTATCTTGCTTTACGGAGTCATCGCAAGCAATGGATTGAAAGTCTTAATTGAAGAACAAGTGGACTTTGGGAAAATCCGTAATTTGATCATTGCCAGCAGTATGTTGGTATTAGGCCTTGGAGGAGCGGTCTTGGAGATTGGCTCTATCATTACTTTCTCAGGAACAGCCTTAAGTGCGATTGCAGGAATTCTTTTAAACTTGATTCTGCCTCAAGAAACAGAATATATGCCAGATGAGCAAATCGAACCTGCAGCAGAGAAGAACGCTGTTAGTGCAAATGAATAAAAACAAGCAACACAAACTTAAACAGGGACGGAGAATTTGTTTCTCCATCCCTGTTTTTAATTTCTAAAATGAGTTTTCTGGAGGAGTATTTTTTACGTTCCCTATTAGATCAATTAGAGGAATAAAGGGAACGCAAATTGATTGCCAGTGCTCCAATGGCTTCGGTGCCGTAGTTTTAGTTGTCTGAACGTGAAGGGTCATCGGAATAGGGTGGTACAACAGTATCATGTGTTCCCGGTCTGTTTCCTCTAATCAAATCATCTGAATCTACAAGTCCAGTGCGTTCATCTGATGCAGGAGAGCCTAAGGAACCTTCAGGCATAGAAGTATCTACAGTCTCATCCGGCAGCATATTTTCATCTGTATCGGCAAGAAGGTTCGTGTCTATAGAAGTATCTACTTCATCTTCATAAGAGTAATCTGATTCGCCTCCCAGTACAGCATCCTCTGAAATAGAAGGAGTCCGGGCATTTCCGGGATTAGAATTTGGTACATAATGACTATTGCGGCGTTTTTCATCCATATCGTCTTCGTTATCTAAAACAGGAGGGATACTGGACGGTTCTTCGTCAGTAGAATCAGCTACTACATGTTCTTCACTAGTGACAGGAGGCGTGCTGTTGCTGAAATCAGTTGCACCTGCCTCACTTGAAAAATCATCTACCAATAAGACAAGTTTTCCATTATCAATGTCATCTTGATAAGGTTCTAATATGTCTTCGTCTGCTTCATAACCAGAGTCATCACTTGAGAAGACATCTTTGATTTTCTCCCACATAGATTCATCCGTGTCTGCATGTTCAGTGTTGATTTGTGCATCTGCAGCTCCTGAGAATCGGTCGTAAGCCTCTTTATTCGATATTAAGGTAAGCAATGTTCTATCGTAGCCTTGATGAATTAATTCCTCAATAGCTTGATTCGCTTCTTCAGTTGTTGCATAACTTCCTTTAACAAATTTTCCCATATTTCGTTCCTCCTTAGTGATATTTACTGTACCTTTAGTGTAAAGAGATTTGAAATAAACAGCAAAACATATGCGTTGGAAATTTTTTTCTAGAAGAAGTTTAGACATCCAGTTCCAGCAAATTAAACCCTGTATAGCCATAGAGTGTTCACGAGGCAGCTCAAAAAATAAACTAAAACTTGTAGGGGATAAAAAGACATGCTATCATAGGAAATAAAATGAATTTTTAGGGGGAATAACTGTTACATGGACAGTGATAGTATAAGGTACATTATCTTTTTAGGACTGCTCATAGCAGCATCTGGATTCTTTTCTGCTTCTGAGACAGCTTACACATCGTTAAATCGTATCCGTTTGAAAAATATGGCAGATGAGGGAAACAAGAAAGCTTCTTTAGCGTTGTCTCTAGCAGACAACTACGATATGCTTCTGTCTACTATTTTAGTAGGAAACAATATCGTAAATATTTTAGCTTCATCTTTAGCCACCATTTTATTTGTAAAGTATTTTCCGGTAGCCGGCGTAACCATTTCAACAATTGTTATGACGGTATTGGTATTGATTTTTGGGGAGATTTCTCCAAAAAGTATTGCCAAAGAAAGACCTGAAGTTTTTGCAGTAAACGTTGCACCATTTTTAAGAATTCTTATGGTATTGCTGACACCAGTTAATTTTTTCTTTAAATCATGGAAAAAATTACTGAACAAGATGTTTACTTTTGAAGCTGATGACAGCATCAGCGAAAAAGAATTGTTATTTTTGGTGGATGAAGCTCAAAATAGCGGTGGGATTGAAAATCACGAACATCAATTGATCCGATCAGCGATTACGTTTAATGAGTTGGAAGTGCAAGATATTCTAACGCCTCGTGTAGATGTTGTGGGAACAGATGTTAATAGCAGCTTGGAAGAAATGGAAGAATTGTTTCTTACAGAAGGTTATTCAAGAATAGTACTTTATGATGACTCAATTGATAAAGTCGTAGGTGTTTTGCACCAAAAAGATTTTTATGCTTTCAGCAAGAACTTGGACAATCCTCAAGCAAATAAAAATATTCAATCCATTATAAAAGATGTCATTTGGACGCCAGGGAATATGAAAATTTCTAAGTTGTTGAAACAATTGCAATTGGAAAAAGCTCATTTGGCGATTGTCAGTGATGAGTATGGTGGAACGATTGGTATAGTGACATTAGAAGATATTCTAGAGGAACTCGTTGGAGAAATCTGGGATGAGCATGATGAAGTGACAGAAGAAGTGGTGAAGATAGACGATACTACTTATCGCATTGCGGCTTCTGCCAATTTAGATAAAATGTTGACTTCGTTTGGTATTGAAGAAGAGTTCGTCTCCAATACAGTGAGCGGTTTTATTATAGAACAATTGGGTAAATTGCCGGATGAGGGAGAAGCTTTCATCTACCACAATCTTAAAATAACCGTTACTAAAGTGAGGTTTAGACGGATTTTAGAGACCCTTGTTGAAGTGATTCCTGCAACTGCTGAAACAGAAGATGCATTTTCTCTTAATGAGATGAACCAATCATTTGATACCGTTAAAGGTTAGAAATGACGCCCTATGAGCTTCGATAGCGGATTTGGCTGCTATGCTTATAGGGCATTTTAAATCAAACTAACAGGTCTCTAGGAATCAGTTTACTACCTTCTTGCAGGTTGAAAACAGCTTGACAGCAAAGGGAAGTAATGGTAAATTGTGACCGATACCTTAGTTTTTAAGAAAGAATAGGTGAAAAAATTGAGTGCGAAAAAAACAGCTTTAGCATGCACTGTTTGCGGCTCGCGTAACTATACAGCCCGCGCAGGTGAAACAGCAAGATCTGAACGGTTAGAAATCAAAAAATTCTGTAAATATTGCAATAAACATACTATGCATCGTGAAACTAAATAATAGAGTCTACACATAGTCTGGAGGGAATGTAGTGGGAAAAGTAAAAAACTTTTTTGGCGGTGTTCGTCAAGAAGTGCGCCAAGTGACTTGGCCAACAGGAAAAGAACTGAGAAAATATACGGTTACTGTCTTTGGAGTAGTCATCCTGTTTGCAATTTTCTTCTTTGTAGTTGATTTTGCAATCACATCTTTACTAGATTTGTTCATCTAAAAAACAATATTGTTGCCATATGACTAGCACAAATGCTTGACTAATGGTATACTGAGTGCAATAAATCATCACGCAGAACCTTCCTTATATGATGGAGAAGGTTTTTTTGTGTGTTTAAATTAAACGATGCGAGTATAATGAATTATAACCTATACAAGGAGTGTTAATAATGGAAGAATTGGAACTTGAAAAACAATGGTATGTGCTGCATACGTATTCTGGCTATGAAAACAAAGTCAAACAGAACATTGAATCTCGTGCAAACAGCATGAACATGGAAGAACACATTTACAGAGTGGTAGTACCTGAAGAAGAGGAACACGAAGTAAAAAATGGGAAAGAAAAGATCAAAATGAAAAAAGTCTTTCCTGGGTATGTATTGGTAGAAATGATCATGTCAGATGACTCTTGGTATGTTGTACGTAACACTCCAGGTGTAACTGGTTTTGTTGGTTCACACGGTGCGGGAAGCAAGCCAGCTCCATTATTGCCGGAAGAAGTAAAATCTATTTTACGCAGCTTGGGCATGAATACACGTCATCAAGAAATTGACTTTGAAGTTGGTGAAACAGTTACGATTGTTGAAGGAGCCTTCAATGGTATGACTGGTAAGGTAACAGCAATTGACGAAGAAAGAGCAAAATTAAAAGTGAACGTTGAGATGTTCGGACGTGAAACAAGTACAGAATTAGAATTCGATCAAGTAGACAAACTATAGAGAGTGGAATAAGGCGTTTGGCTTTCCGGAAATAAGCCCGCCACCAACAGTTAGGTGTTGTTCCTAACTGTTGGTGCCGGACTTATTGGCGTGTAAGCTGCCTTACGCAACTCGTTTTAGATAGAGAGTGGAATAAGGCGCTTAACTTTCTGCAGCTTGTTTAAAAGGAATGAAGGAACTGGGGAAAAAGTCACTTTTTAATAATAATTTGGATCTTCATCTTCTAGCGTTGGTAAAGAAATTTTCTCCGGTCTACGGGGTTGCTTATGAAAGCCATGGGAACGCCTTGAGCCGAAAAACGCGTCTCAAGGCTTGCAAGCGTCAAGCTAAGCGTAACGGCTAAAGCCTAACGCTCAGTAATTGCCGTGATTGTTGCTGCTTCAGCAGCTTGCAATCATGGTACACTTGGGCGTACGTCCACAGTGTTTCCTTTTTTTGCATCCTTTTTCATGGCTATAAGCAACCCCGTATTCCTCCAAAAATTTCTAGGAATGATTTTTTTAAAGGTTTAGGATTTATTTTTTTCCTTACCAACGTCAAATGTTTTAGAACCAATAATTTATAAATCTGAGTAATTAAAAACACCGTCAAGTCAAGGATCCTTCTTCCTAGATTTGACGGTGTTTTCTAATTCAGCTAGTTATTCCCCAGCTCCTCTTTTTTATCTTCTGAGAAAAAATCTTAGGTATCAGAACTCAAAGAAAAGCTGTAAAGATTTTCTTCTATTTGTCTTTCTTCGTTGAAACGACGTTCTACAAAAGTAACGTGGTTTTCTTGGTCAACTAAGATAACGGTAGTGCCGATAGTCCCGTATTCTTTCGTGCGAATAAAAATGGCAGAAGCAGCTTCTTCGAATTCAATAGGAAGACCGGTTTTCGGCAATGCTTCTTTTGGAGCGGTCTGTTCGTCTGAAAACAAAGCGAATAATTGATCGGTGAGTTGTTCTTTCGAGCCGCTTAGTTGCTTTATTCTACTGGTAACTGTGGCAACTTTAGGCCAGGGAGTATCTAGAGTAGCATTGCTTAAACCATGTGTGCCAGGCGTTAACTCATTTAGCTGATTTTCACTGTTATTATAATGAAGAAATTGACCTTCAAGAATGTTGCCGAAGATTAAATTATAGCCGTCATACTGATGTCTGGTATTGATTAAATCATCCGCATATTCAGCGGCTGTTTGATCACCGGTTAAAAAGTTTTTGACTAAAGTGCCTCTGGAAGTCAAAAAAGCTTGCGGATCTTCAGACGTCTGTCTAGTAGAAACTTTTCGACAATTTGTGAGGGCTGCGAATTTACCCTGTTTGGTCAACCCCAGCCAAGTGCCTTTTTGGAGTTCGTCTTGACCAGCTAATAACTCGGGATGGTCTTTCCAGAAGTGAGCAGATTTTGTAGGTCTGCGATAAGCTTCATCGCGGTTAGCAGCAAACACAAATTTATAAGCGCCGTTTTGATGGAATTTTAAGCCGATATTGCACATAATATCCTCCTCGGTTTCAGTGGTTGGTCCTTTCAGTATACAGTAATGAGATAAAATAGGGGTATAAAGTGTATTGGCTTAAAATCGATGTCGTAAACAAGTTTTGTGCTATACTAAATGAAATTAAGTTCAAGAGGTGAAGGTAAATGAGAGAAATTATATTGATTCTTTCAGAAATGATGAATCGAATCCACGATGTCCTTATGTATGGAATAGGGATCGACATGTCAGATAAAGAATTGCATTTTTGGGTGATCGGTTTTATTGGATTAATAACATTTTTAGCAGTGTTCGTCTTAGCAAAAATTATTCAAAAATTGAAATTCAGTACAACGATCCTTTCGTTTATCTTTACTTTTGTAGTGATGACAGTATTTGTATTTGCTATCGAAATCCAGCAAGCTGTTACCAATAGCGGGAATATGGAATTTGCAGATGCTATTGCCGGGCTTTGGGGATTTGTTGTGTTCTTTGCCGTGTATGCGGTAATTGCAGGGATCTTTTATAACGCTTTTCGATTAGTTAGAAAGAAGAAGCGAAAGGCTAAACCAATTAAAAACAGTAACTATACTGGGAAACAAAAAAAGGTATCGGATCCAGACATTGTGGAAGAATGGAGCGAGGCTTCATCAGAACCAGCTCAGACGGTCAAATACAGAACTGAAGCCAGAAAACAACGAGAACAATCACGCGAATAGCGTTTTGTCTGTTTAATGAATGGCTCGAAAGTCAAAAAAAGAATGGTTAAAATGAAAAGCTGCATTAAAACAATAACTATTTCTTGATCCGATACCGCTGCGCTGATTGCTTTTGCAGAGATGCCCCAAAACAAAGGTATTTTTAAGCCATTTAAAAAGCTTTTCCTAAATGCTAACGATAAATCGGTCTTGAAATACTTATTTCTCCACGTCATACGCATGAAAAAATTTAAATAAAAAATAAGATTCCGATTCCGTTTGAAACTTGAAAGTTTGGAGACTACAGGCTCCAGACGGTCCCATGGCTTTCCACAAGCAAACCCGTCCATTCCGGAGGGAATTTCACCCCATAGAGCCGCCCCTACTTATTAAGAGAGCGTTTTAAAAAGAAGACCTTAATTTTTGGGAGAAAGTACTTTTCATGCGTATGATGGGTTATTTCTCTAAATCATATGATGGGTTATTTCTCTAAATCTTATGATGGGTTATTTCTCTAAATCTTATTGACAAGATTTGGAAAGTGTAATATAATTCCATGGTACGTTTAGACGTATGTTTAAAGTGGGAGGGGAAATATTAACCCCATTCAACCACACCCGGACTAAATCAAGGAGGAATGTCTCGTGGCTAAAAAAGTTGTTAATGTCGTAAAATTACAAATTCCTGCAGGTAAAGCAAGTCCTGCTCCACCCGTAGGTCCAGCTTTAGGTCAAGCACAAGTGAATATCATGGGATTCTGTAAAGAATTCAATGCACGCACAGCTGACCAAGCAGGTATGATCATCCCTGTTGTAATCTCTGTATATGAAGACCGTTCATTTACATTTGTTACAAAAACTCCACCAGCTGCTATTTTATTGAAAAAAGCTGCAGGTGTTGAATCAGGTTCTGGTGAACCAAATACTAAAAAAGTTGCAACTGTTTCTCGCGCGCAAGTTAGAGAAATCGCTGAAACTAAACAAGAAGACTTAAACGCTGCATCTGTTGAAGCTGCAATGCGTATGGTCGAAGGTACTGCACGAAGCATGGGATTTGTTGTAGAAGACTAATCTGATTAAAGCTTCTCAGTATCTCTTCGTGAAGCTTGCTTTACGGAGAATAAGTGGGAGGTTTAACCGTTATAACCACAATCAAGGAGGAAAAAAACATGGCTAAAAAGAGTAAAAAATTCTTAGCTGCTTTGGAAAAAGTAGATACTTTAAAAGCATATTCAGTTGAAGAAGCTGTAGCTTTAGTAAAAGAAATTGATTACGCTAATTTCGATGCAACTGTAGAAGTTGCTTACCGTCTTGGAGTTGACCCTAAGAAAGCTGACCAACAAATTCGTGGAGCAGTTGTTCTTCCAAACGGAACAGGTAAAACACAAAGAGTATTAGTTTTTGCTAAAGGCCCTAAAGCTGCTGAAGCAGAAGCTGCAGGAGCAGATTACGTAGGTGATTCTGATCTTGTTCAAAAAATCAATGGTGGATGGATGGACTTCGACGTTGTTGTAGCAACTCCAGACATGATGGGTGAAGTTGGACGTCTTGGACGTGTCTTAGGACCTAAAGGTTTAATGCCTAACCCTAAAACAGGAACTGTTACAATGGATGTAACTAAAGCTATCAACGAAATCAAAGCTGGTAAAGTAACTTACCGCGTGGACAAACAAAGTAATTTGCATGCTCCAATCGGTAAAGTATCTTTCGATGCTGATAAATTGATCGAAAACTTTAGAACTATCCAAGATACAGTGTTGAAAGCTAAACCTTCAACTGCTAAAGGTGTTTACATTAAAAACATCACTATTACATCAACATTTGGCCCAGGGGTTAAAGTTAACCCTCAAGCATTCTAAAAAAATCATAAAGTTCTTGACCTAGATGATTAGAATTGGTAAAATCATCTAGGTTAAGAATAAATTGAATTATTACCGAAGACAGTAGGTGGCATTTGCCTTAATTTCCTACCGAGGATGATATGTCGTGAATATACACTACACAATCTCTATGTCTACGGTGACATGGGATTTTTTGTTTGTCTAGGATTTTTTTTAAAAAGTCAAAATAAAAAATTCCCGCCAATTGATCAGGAGGTGAAATGTTAATGAGTGAAGCAGCAATCGCTAAAAAACAAGAATTAGTAGATTTAGCTACAACAAAATTCAAAGATGCTGCCGCAGTAGTCGTAGTTGATTACCGTGGATTAACAGTTGAACAAGTTACTGAATTACGTAAACAATTACGTGAAGCAGGAGTTGAAATGCGCGTTATTAAAAACTCTATCTTATCTCGTGCGGCTAGTACAGCTGGACTTGAAGGAATGGATGACGTATTTAAAGGCCCTACAGCCGTTGCTTTCAGTAACGAAGATGTTGTTGCACCAGCCAAAATTATTGCTAATTTTGCTAAAGAAGCAGAAGCTTTAGAAATTAAAGGTGGCGTTATCAGTGGTAAAGTTTCTTCAGTAGAAGAAATCAACACACTTGCAACACTACCAGACCACGATGGTCTACTTTCTATGTTGCTATCTGTACTTCAAGCACCAATCCGCAATACTGCATTTGCAGTCAAAGCTGTTGCAGAACAAAAAGAAGAAGTTGCTTAATTAAAAGCACTATTCTTTCAATCAACAAACAAGCAAGTTAATAAAAAAACTAAAACATTATAAACGGAGGAACTAACAATGGCATTAAACATTGAACAAATTGTTGCTGACTTAAAAGAATCAACAATCTTAGAATTAAACGACTTAGTAAAAGCAATTGAAGAAGAATTTGGCGTAACTGCTGCTGCTCCTGTAGCTGCTGCTGGTGGAGCTGGAGAAGCTGCTGCTGCAGAACAAACTGAATTTACAGTTGAATTAACAGATGCTGGATCTGCTAAAATCAAAGTTATCAAAGCAGTTCGTGAAGCTACTGGCTTAGGCTTGAAAGAAGCTAAAGCATTAGTTGACGAAGCTCCTAAAGCAATCAAAGAAAACATCTCTAAAGAAGATGCTGAAGCATTGAAAGAAGCTATTGAAGCTGCTGGTGGTTCTGTAGAAGTTAAATAATCATTTTTTAAATGATCATTTAGTTCTATAACGAGCGAAAAGGTGTGAATCGGAAACGATTCACACCTTTTTTCTTTGTGTACATTGGCTGGTTTAGGCTGCCTAATGTAGAGAAGCGGCTTTAACGGATTGTCTAAAGCCCTCAAGCCGGATATAATAGGTTAAAATAGAGGTATCTATTTGTAAGAAGGAAGATACGAGTAAAGGAGATCAAGAAATATGTCTGATCATTATTATACTAGCAATCCAAATGCTAAAAGCAATATTGATTCATGGAAGTTTACTTTGCGCGGACACGAATTTACTTTTTTAACAGATTCAGGTGTGTTTTCTAAAGCGACGGTTGATTACGGCTCGCGTGTATTAATTGAAACAGTTGATTTCAGCCAATTACCTGAAGGAGACTTATTAGATCTTGGCTGCGGCTATGGTCCGATGGGATTATCCTTTGCTAAGGAAGAGAACGAACGTAAGGTAGAGATGGTAGATGTCAACGAACGAGCGATTGGGCTGGCTCAGCAAAATGCTCTTAAAAACAAAGTGACGAATGTGGATATACACCAGTCCAATATTTACGGAAATGTAAAAGGTACTGAGTTTGCCGGGGTTTTCAGCAATCCGCCAATTCGAGCTGGAAAACAAGTGGTTCATGAAATTCTGACGGGAGCTTATGATTACCTTAAGATAGGTGGAGCTTTAGTGATCGTGATTCAAAAGAAACAAGGTGCTCCAAGTGCGAAAGAAAAAATGAACGAGACTTTTGGCAATGCAGAAGTCATTGCAAAAGATAAAGGATATTGGATTATCCAAAGTGTGAAAGAATAGATCATGCTATTCTTTCTTTTTTTGGTTATTTTGATTGACTTCTGTGGAAGTAATTTGTAAACTAAATGATAAGTTAATTAGAAATTAGAAATAGATAATAAAACGCTGTGAAAAGAAGAGTATATTCAGATGAAACCTTAAAGAGAGCCTTGTTTGGTGAAAATAGGCAGGAGCGAATGAATAGAAGATGGTCTTGGAGCGGGATGGATGAGTAAGGCAATTAGTAAATAAGTCCATAACGGATGCACCCGTTACAGTGCCTCAGTACAATATTCTAGATTTTTGTACTGATTGAGACAAACACAGTGATGTGCTTGTAAAACAAGGTGGTAACACGAAATTGATATTTGCTTTCGTCCTTGAAAAGAAGTTCTGTAAAGAGCTTTCTTTTTGAGGGCGATTTTTTTATTCTAAATTAAATACACTAAATGCGATGAAGAGAAAAGTATGTTTGCTGTACAACAATGACAGAGAGCCTGAGAGCTGAGAACAGGTTTGTTGGTGCAAATGGAAAATGGCCTCTGAGCAAGGATACCGAATGCTTTTAAGTGTAAGGCTGTCATGGGTGCGCCCGTTAAAGCGTCAGAGTATCGAGATGAATTCTTTGTACTTGTTGAGGAATTGTTTGAAAAAGCAATTTGAAAAAAGGTGGTAACACGAACTAATAAACGTTCGTCCTTTTGGTTGAACTGAGTTCAGTCAAAAGGGCAGCGTTTTTTTATTTTTTGAAGGAGGGATCATAATCTTAAGGTGTGCTCGAAATTATTTTAAATACGTATATTTTTATAAAGCAGCTGGGTGAACCCAGAATTAAACCAAAGAGGTGGAAACATGAAAAAATTCAAATCATTCATACTTACTATATTATCTATTGCAACATTAATTGTTCTTACTGCGTGTGGTGCGGCATCTGGAGAAAGTCAAACGGTCAAATTAGGGGTAGTCGGAGAAATCAATGAACCTTGGGAATACGTTAAAGAACAGTTGGCAGCAGAAGGAATCGAGATCGAATTGGTGAAATTTTCCGATTATAGTACGCCGAACCGAGCTTTAGCGGATGGGGAAATCGATATGAACTCCTTCCAAACAAAAATCTTTATGGAAGCTTTTAATGAAGATACAGGAAATAATCTGACTCCTATTGGGGATACTGTTATTGCGCCATTAGGAATCTATTCTCAAAAAATAACAGATATCAGCGAGATCAAAGAGGGCGACAGTATTGCCATTCCAAATGATGCGTCAAATGAAGGGCGGGCGTTGCTGTTGTTGCAGACAGCTGGTTTGATTGAGGTCGATCCTTCTAAAGGGCAAGTTCCTGTTGTAGAAGATGTGACGTCTAATCCGCTGAATCTACAATTTGAAGTGATAGATTCAGCTCAAACAGCACGTGCTCTGGAGGATGTAACAGCTTCTGTCATCAATAGCGGGATGGCAGTCGATGCTGGATTTATTCCAACTGAGGATGCGATTTTCTTAGAACCAGTAACGGAAGATTCAGATCCTTACTACAATGCGATCGTTGTGCGTGAAGAAGATAAAGATAATGAGTTGTATCAAAAAATCTTGGATGTCTATCAAACAGATGGAACTAAAGAAGTTATTGAAGAAAGTTCAAAAGGCTCCTCCATCCCAGTGTGGGAATAACGGATAGAGTGAAAAAGACTGACTGAGGATTTTTTTGAGGCTGTTGAAAAGATGTAGTTTTATTTCAAAGGTGATCTGATTAGAAAATGAAGGCGAGGAAATGGTGAATATACCAGTCCTCGCTTTTTTTACGTTACCTATTGCATTAATTATTCGGATAAAGGGAACGCAAAATTAAATTGCGTTCCCTTTAAGATGATATTATCTTAGAAAAGGAACGCAAACTGGATTTGCGTTCCTTTTAGAGCTTAAATTTTGACAAAAGGTCACGTAAATTGACTTTCGCTACTTCAGCAGCCGCGTAGTTTTTTTCGGCAGTCTTTTTTTTGATGAATAAGAAAGAAAAAAACTTCCTTTATAGTATTGACTATTGCTTTAAAGGAGTGTAAAATAAATAGATGCAAATACTATCTAAAAAATAAGCTTTTGGTTTGAAATATTGTCCAAATCAAAGGGTTATGTATGTAAAACAAAAGAAAATGTGCTTTTTCTGAAAAAGTTACGGATCTTTTGGTTTTTTTTTGCCTAAAAACAGGTTGTGATTTCTATTCTTAATAATTGTAATCTAAACGTAATAAAAGGCGGCATACTAGATATGAATAATCATTTGAGGGGTGAACAGGTTGGCAGGCCACTTAGTAAATTACGGTAAACACCGTACACGTAGAAGTTATGCACGTATCAATGAAGTTTTAGAACTGCCGAATCTGATTGAGATTCAATCAGACTCATATCAATGGTTCTTAGATGAAGGATTGCGTGAAATGTTTAGAGATATTTCACCAATTGAAGACTTCGCAGGAAACTTATCATTAGAGTTCCTTGACTATACATTACAGGAACCAAAATACACGGTATCAGAAGCTCGTGCTCATGACGCAAATTATTCCGCACCTATATACGCAAAATTACGTTTGATCAACAAAGAAACTGGAGAAGTGAAAGACCAAGAAGTCTTCTTCGGTGATTTCCCGTTAATGACTGAAATGGGAACGTTCATTATCAATGGAGCTGAACGTGTTATCGTTTCTCAATTGGTTCGTTCACCAGGTGTTTATTTCAATCTGAAAATCGATAAAAACGGCCGTGAAAGCTTCGGAACTACTTTGATTCCTAACCGTGGAGCTTGGTTGGAATTTGAAACAGATGCTAAAAACATCTCTTATGTGCGTATTGACCGTACACGTAAAATTCCATTGAGTGTTCTTGTTCGTGCATTAGGATTCGGCTCGGATGATCAAATTCTAGAAATCTTTGGTGAAAATACTTCACTAGGATTAACTTTGGAAAAAGACATTCATAAAAACGCTAGCGACTCTCGTACTGAAGAAGCCTTAAAAGATGTTTATGAACGACTACGACCAGGTGAACCAAAGACAGCAGACAGTTCAAGAAGCTTGTTAACAGCTCGTTTCTTTGATCCAAAACGTTATGACTTGGCAGCTGTAGGTCGTTACAAAGTAAATAAAAAATTAAGCTTGAAAACGCGTTTGTTCAATCAAACAGTAGCTGAAACGTTGATCGATTCTGAAACAGGAGAAATTATCGTTGAGGCTGGTACATTATTAGACCGCGACCAAATGGATAAATTAAATGACTACTTGGACAACGGCTTAAATAGTGTAACTTTCTATCCAAATGAAGATGGTGTAGTTCCAGAACCCATCAAATTGCAAATTGTAAAAGTTTACTCTAAAGAAAACCCTGAACGCATTGTAAATGTTATTGGAAACGGAAATGTTTCTGAAGACCACAAACACGTTACACCGGCTGATATTTTATCTGCTATGAGTTACTTCTTTAACTTGCAAGAAAGCATCGGAAACGTAGACGATATTGACCACTTAGGTAATCGTCGTATTCGTTCAGTAGGTGAATTATTGCAAAATCAATTCCGTATTGGTTTGTCTCGTATGGAACGTGTGGTTCGTGAACGTATGTCTATTCAAGATATGTCTACTGTTACACCACAACAATTGATCAATATTCGTCCAGTTGTAGCATCAATCAAAGAATTCTTTGGTTCTTCTCAATTGTCTCAATTCATGGATCAAACTAACCCATTAGGGGAATTGACTCACAAACGTCGTCTATCAGCATTAGGACCCGGTGGTTTAACAAGAGACCGTGCCGGATATGAAGTTCGTGACGTTCACTATTCTCACTATGGCCGTATGTGTCCGATTGAAACGCCTGAAGGTCCTAACATCGGTTTGATCAATAGTTTATCCAGTTTTGCGAAAGTAAATAAATTTGGATTTATTGAGACTCCTTACCGTCGTGTTGACCGTGAATCAGGTAAAGTAACTGGAAAGATCGACTACCTGACAGCTGATGAAGAAGATAACTATGTCATTGCTCAAGCAAATGCTATTTTGAATGAAGATGGTACATTTGCAAATGATGTTGTATTAGCTCGTTATAAAGATGAAAACTTGGAGATGGATGTAGCTCGTGTAGACTACATGGACGTTTCTCCTAAACAAGTAGTTGCCGTTGCGACAGCATGTATTCCTTTCTTGGAAAACGATGACTCGAACCGTGCCTTAATGGGTGCGAACATGCAACGTCAAGCTGTACCGTTGATCAAACCAGACGCTCCTCTTGTAGGGACTGGTATGGAACACGTAACAGCTAAAGACTCTGGAGCTGCTTTGATTTGTAAAAATGACGGTATTGTAGAATACGTCGATGCTGATGAAGTTCGCGTTCGTCGCGACAATGGCGCATTAGACAAATATACAGTTATCAAGTTCCAACGTTCTAACTCAGGTACTTCTTATAACCAAAACCCTATCGTTGCTAAAGGCGACCGCGTAGACAAAGGCGAGATCCTAGCTGATGGTCCTTCAATGGATCAAGGAGAAATGGCTCTTGGACAAAACCCGGTTATTGCTTTTATGACTTATGATGGGTACAACTTTGAGGATGCTATCATTATGAGTGAACGTTTAGTAAAAGACGACGTTTATACTTCTATTCATATTGAAGAATATGAATCAGAAGCTCGTGATACAAAACTTGGACCTGAAGAAATCACTCGTGAAATTCCAAACGTCGGTGATGACGCACTGAAAAACTTGAACGAAATGGGTATTATCCGTATTGGTGCTGAAGTAAAAGATGGTGATTTATTAGTAGGTAAAGTAACTCCTAAAGGGGTAACGGAATTATCTGCTGAAGAACGCTTATTGCACGCAATCTTTGGAGAAAAAGCTCGTGAAGTTAGAGATACATCCTTGCGTGTACCTCACGGAGGCGGCGGTATTGTTCATGATGTGAAAATCTTTACTCGTGAAGCTGGGGACGAATTATCTCCAGGTGTCAATATGCTGGTTCGTGTGTACATCGTTCAAAAACGTAAAATCAACGTTGGAGATAAGATGGCGGGTCGTCACGGTAATAAAGGGGTAGTTTCCTTAATCTTACCTGAAGAAGATATGCCATTCTTACCAGATGGTACACCAATCGATATTATGTTGAATCCATTAGGGGTTCCTTCTCGTATGAATATTGGGCAAGTATTTGAAACTCACATGGGTATGGCTGCTCGTCGTTTAGGTATTCGTATCGCAACGCCAGTATTTGATGGTGTTCGTGAAGAAGACTTATGGGCTACTGTTAAAGAAGCAGGAATGGCTTCAGATGCTAAAACCGTATTGTATGACGGACGAACTGGTGAACCTTTTGACAACCGTGTAACCGTTGGGGTTATGTACATGATCAAATTGGCTCACATGGTCGATGACAAATTACATGCTCGTTCAACTGGACCATACTCACTTGTTACACAACAACCATTGGGTGGTAAAGCTCAATTTGGTGGACAACGTTTCGGTGAGATGGAAGTTTGGGCTCTTGAAGCATACGGAGCTGCTTATACTTTACAAGAAATCTTAACGTACAAATCAGATGATGTTGTTGGACGTGTGAAAACTTATGAAGCTATTGTTAAAGGAGAACCAATTCCTACACCAGGTGTTCCTGAATCTTTCCGTGTATTAGTCAAAGAGTTGCAATCTCTTGGATTAGACATGAAAGTATTGGATGCACAAGATGAAGAAATTGAATTACGCGATATGGATGATGACGATGATATCGGAACTGTCGATGCGCTTAGCAAATACGCTGAAGAGCAAGAAAAAGCTAGACAACAAGATTCTGAATAAGAGGTAGTTAGAGTTGATTCCAAAGTAATTGGGATCAGCTCTGCACCTTATTCAATAAAAAGAACGAAACAATTCGAGCAAGTTAGGGCAGCTCAAAAAATAAAGGGAGGTAGGCCCCTTGATAGACGTTAATAATTTTGAAAGCATGCAAATCGGTTTGGCTTCTTCTGATAAAATCCGCAGTTGGTCTTATGGAGAAGTTAAAAAACCTGAAACTATCAACTATCGTACGCTAAAACCTGAACGTGATGGTTTATTCTGTGAACGCATTTTTGGCCCATCAAAAGACTGGGAATGTGCTTGTGGGAAGTACAAACGTATTCGTTATAAAGGAATCGTTTGTGATCGTTGCGGCGTTGAAGTTACTCGTTCAAAAGTACGTCGCGAACGTATGGGTCACATTGAATTAGCAGCACCAGTAACACACATTTGGTACTTTAAAGGTATTCCGAGCCGTATGGGTCTTGTATTGGATATGAGTCCTCGTGCGTTAGAAGAAATCATTTATTTTGCTTCTTATGTAGTTATTGAACCAGGTAACACAACGCTTGAAAAGAAACAATTGTTAACAGAAAGAGAATATCGTGAAAAACGTGCGCAATACGGAAATGAATTCAAAGCCGGTATGGGTGCTGAAGCGATTAAACAATTGTTGGACGATGTAGAATTAGGTAAAGAAGTTGAAGAGTTAAAAGAAGAGTTAACTACTGCAACTGGTCAAAAACGAACTCGTGCGATCCGCCGTTTAGATATTTTGGAAGCATTCCATTTATCTGGCAACCACCCAACTTGGATGGTAATGGACGTAGTTCCGGTTATCCCGCCAGAAATCCGCCCAATGGTTCAATTAGAAGGCGGACGTTTTGCAACAAGTGACTTGAATGACTTATACCGTCGCGTAATCAACCGTAACAACCGTTTGAAACGTTTATTGGACTTGAATGCACCAAACATCATTGTTCAAAATGAAAAACGTATGTTGCAAGAAGCAGTAGATGCATTGATCGATAATGGTCGTCGCGGCCGTCCAGTTACTGGACCAGGTAACCGTCCATTAAAATCTCTTTCTCACATGTTGAAAGGGAAACAAGGTCGTTTCCGTCAAAACTTGCTGGGTAAACGTGTTGACTACTCTGGCCGTTCCGTTATCGTAGTAGGACCGACATTGAAAATGTACCAATGTGGTTTACCGAAAGAAATGGCTGTTGAACTATTCAAGCCGTTTGTAATGAGAGAATTAGTTGAACGTGGTATTGCGAACAACATCAAAAATGCGAAAAGAAAAATCGAACGTTTAGACGAAGATATCTGGGACGTTTTAGAAGAAGTTATTCGTGAACACCCAGTTCTATTGAACCGCGCACCAACATTGCACAGATTAGGTATCCAAGCTTTTGAGCCTATCTTAGTAGAAGGAAAAGCGATTCGTCTGCACCCATTAGTGTGTGAAGCTTACAATGCCGATTTTGATGGTGACCAAATGGCGGTCCACGTACCGTTAAGCGACGCTGCTCAAGCTGAAGCACGTATTTTGATGTTAGGTGCACAAAATATCTTGAACCCTAAAGATGGTAAACCAGTTGTTACACCATCTCAAGATATGGTTTTAGGTAACTACTACCTGACAATGGAAGAAGCTGGACGTGAAGGCGAAGGAATGGTATTCAGCAGTATTGAAGAAGCTGAATTAGCTTACCAACAAGGATACGTTCATTTGCACTCTAGAGTAGGGATCCAAGTTTCAGATATCCGAAACAAACCATTTACTGAATGGCAAAAGGATAAAGTCTTGATCACTACTGTTGGGAAATTGATTTTCAACCAAATCATGCCTACAGAATTCCCTTACTTGAATGAACCGACACAAGTCAACTTGGAAGTTAAAACTCCAGACAGCTACTTTGTTGAATATGGAACAAACATTCCAGAACACATTGCTAAACAAAGTTTAGTAAAACCATTCAAAAAGAAAAACTTAGGAAATATCATTGCAGAAGTCTTCAAACGTTTCAAAGTTGCTGAAACTTCAAAAATGTTGGACAGAATGAAAAACTTAGGTTACAAACATTCTACAAAATCTGGTATCACAGTAGGGATCGCAGATATTGCTGTCTTGAAAGAAAAAGAACAGATCTTGGAAGATGCGCATAAACAAGTTGAAAAAGTTACAAAACAATTCCGTCGTGGTTTGATTACAGATGAAGAACGTTATTCAAATGTTATCGACATTTGGAATGCTGCTAAAGACACGATTCAAGAAAAACTGATGGAAGTATTGGATGACAGAAACTCTATCTTTATGATGAGTGACTCTGGTGCCCGTGGTAACATCTCAAACTTTACTCAGTTAGCTGGTATGCGTGGATTGATGGCTGCTCCGAACGGACAAATCATGGAATTGCCGATCACTTCGAACTTCCGTGAAGGTCTAAGTGTTATGGAAATGTTTATCTCTACCCATGGGGCTCGTAAAGGTATGACCGATACAGCCTTGAAGACAGCCGATTCAGGTTACTTGACTCGTCGTTTGGTTGACGTAGCACAAGATGTTATTATCCGTGAAACAGATTGTCATACAGACCGTGGTTTAGTAGTTCATGCTATCAAGAACGGTAATGAAATTATCGAAACTCTTGAAGAACGTCTATTAGGTCGTTATACGAACAAATCGGTTATCCATCCAGAAACTGGCGAAGTTATCATGGAGAAAAACCAATTGATTACAGAACCATTGTCTAAAACGATTATTGACGCAGGTATTAAAGAAGTTACTATCCGCTCTGCATTTACATGTAATACTCCTCATGGTGTATGTAAATACTGTTATGGACGTAACTTGGCTACTGGTAGCGAAGTTGAAGTTGGGGAAGCAGTTGGAACAATTGCCGCTCAATCAATCGGAGAACCAGGTACTCAATTAACCATGCGTACGTTCCATACAGGTGGGGTTGCCGGAGACGATATTACTCAAGGTCTTCCTCGTATCCAAGAAATTTTTGAAGCTCGTCATCCGAAAGGTCGCGCAACGATCACTGAAGTTACTGGTGAAGTTGTTTCGATTGAAGATAAACAAGCTGAACGTATTAAAGAAGTTACCATCAAAGGTGCTACAGATACACGTAGCTACACTGTTCCTTACACTTCTCGTATGCTAGTAGAAGAAGGGGACTTGATTCACCGTGGAGAAGCATTGATTCAAGGTTCTATTGATCCTAAAGAATTGATCGATATCAGCGATGTATTAACCGTTGAAAACTATATGTTGGGTGAAGTTCAAAAAGTATACCGTATGCAAGGGGTAGAAATCGGAGACAAACATATTGAGGTAATGGTTCGTCAAATGTTGCGTAAAGTACGTATCCTTGACCCAGGTAATACAGATTTATTACCAGGTTCTAAGATCGACATCCATGAATTTACTCAAAAGAACAAAGAAGTTCTTATGTCTGGTGGATTACCTGCTACAAGTCGCCCAGTATTGCTTGGAATCACTAAAGCATCACTTGAAACGAATAGTTTCTTGTCTGCTGCTTCCTTCCAAGAAACTACTCGTGTCTTGACGGATGCTGCTATCCGCGGTAAACGTGATAACTTACTAGGATTGAAAGAAAATGTTATCATCGGTAAAATCATTCCAGCTGGTACAGGAATGCGCAAATACCGTAAAATGGATCCAAAAGGAATTGGCGTCGTAAGCGAAAATGTTTACAGCATCAATGACCAAATGGAGAGCGAAGAGTAAGGCGTTCAGCTCATCGAATATAAGAAAACCCACATCAGTTAGGTGCTTTTCCTAACAGATGCGGGTTGGCTTATAGGCGTATGAGCTGCCTTATGCAGCGCGTCTATGGAGAGTGTAGAGTAAGGCGTTCAGCTCATCGAATATAAACCAACAACCGACAGATGGATATTTTTTCTATCCGTCGGTTGTTGTTTTTTTGCGCATTTTTTAGGTGATTAGGAATTTAGAGATAGCGTCCATCGGGTTGAAGCAGGCAGCCAAAATGTGTATCAGTTTAGACCGTTTAGCATTTATGTTATTTTGAATATAGAATGAAATCTAATAGGAGGCGAATCTATTTGACAACAAGACAATCATTACCAGAAATTCAAACCAATCTGTTTATTGACGGACAGTGGGTAGAAGGCTCAATGGATAAAAAAGCTGTTATCAACCCTGCGACAGGAGAAGAATTAGTACGTGTTTCGCAAGGTGGAAAAGAAGAAACGAATCAAGCTGTCGAAGCAGCTAAAAAGGCTTTTCCGATATGGTCCGGTATGGAACTGAAGGAACGAGTAGCTATTTTACACAAGGTTGCTGATTTAATTGAAGAAAATGCAGATCGCTTGGCTTTAATTATGACGTTAGAACAAGGGAAACCGTTAAAAGAAGCAAAAGGTGAAATCAAAACAGATGTTGAAAATATGCATTGGAATGCGGAAGAAGCAAGACGTGTGTATGGAGAAACTATCCCAGCACCAAATAATCACAAGTTTGAAGTGAAAAAACAACCAGTAGGAGTAATAGGTGCCATTACTCCTTGGAATTTCCCGTCCAATATGATTGTGCGTAAAATATCTCCAGCAATTTCAGCGGGGTGTACTGTTGTACTGAAACCAGCAGGAAATACGCCGTTATCCGCTATTGCCATTTTTGAACTATTTGAAAAAGCCGGTTTACCGAAGGGTGTTGCCAACTTAGTAATGGGTTCAGCGAGTGAGATCGGTGAAGCATTTGCTGAAAGCAGTGATGTACGCAAATTAACGTTTACGGGTTCAACCAAAGTAGGGCAATTGTTGTATAAGCAATCAGGACAAACGCTGAAGAAGATTTCGTTGGAACTGGGTGGACATGCGCCTTTTATCGTCTTTAAAGATGCGCCTATTCAACAAACCATTGATGCCCTCGTAGCAATGAAGTTTAGAAATAACGGTCAAGCTTGTACGGCGCCTAATCGTATTTTCGTAGAAGAGCCTATCAAAAAAGAATTTACCGAAAAACTCGTTAAAGCAGTAGAAAAAGTAACAGTGGGTAACGGACAAGATGATGTAATGGTAGGTCCGCTGATCAATGAAGAAGCACGGGAAACTATTGATGGCCAAATCGCAGATGCTAAAGATAAAGGCGCTGAGGTTTTAATCGGTGGCGGAAGACTGGTTGAAGGGGAATATAAAGATGGATTTTTCTATCAACCAACTGTTATAGATAGAATAACGACTGACATGGATATCTTTTATGAAGAAACATTTGGACCAGTCATTCCAGTGATTTCATTTGATAATGAAGATAAAGTGATTGCATTAGCAAATGATTCTCATTTTGGTTTAGCTTCATATGTGTTTACGAAGGATTTACGCTTAGCGGAAAAAGTGAGTACTGAGTTGGAATATGGTTTAGTAGGCATAAATAATACAGGTGTCTCTCAATCAGAAGCGCCATTTGGCGGGGTAAAATATTCTGGTTTAGGTCGTGAAAACGGGAAATATGGAATTGAAGAATTTCAAGAAGTGAAATTTGTACACACCACTTACTTTACAGAAAACTAAATACCAATGTTTTTTAAGCTGTAGACAGTCGTGTGTCTCAACTGATTGCTCCTTAAATAATAGAAAGAGTACGGCTTTATCACAAACAGAACAGTGGTAAAGCCGTACTCTTTCTATTATACCGTTTCGCATCGTTAAAAAAGGAAATACGAATTTAAATAGGTAAAAAACAAAGGGCTGATGAGGCAACTTATATATGCTCCCAGAAAAATAAAGGGAGCAAAAGGGATTGGGTGGTTTCGGTTGTGCTTTTTAATGAAACGCATTGGTAAATAGAAAGTACATGCTATACTGCAAGCCAACAATAATGCTAGCGCGGTGGTTTGATAGCCTAAAAGAAATCCAAGAATTCCGTAGTACTTTACATCTCCACCACCAATGCCGTATGGAAAGATAAGGAAAAATAAGTAGAAAACAGAAAAAAAGCCTATGCCGCATATTAAATAAGAAAAAAAAATATCTGGACGGGCAAATAATTGATACAAAAAAACGAATATAAAAAACAGCAACATGATTTTGTCTGGGAGGATTTGGGTGGTTAAATCAGAAATGGAAAAAACTATTCCAAAAGAAAGCACTAAAAACAAATTGGTGAACGTTGGCCAATTAGGCTGCGCCCAAAGAAAACCAATCACCAGCAAACAAGCCGTAGTGAGTTCCACTAAAGGGTAGAGTAAAGCTATTGGATGGTTGCAGTGACGGCACTTTCCTTTTTGAAACAAAATCGAAAAGAGTGGAACGAGTTCTTTTGAAGATAAGATATGGTGACAATAGGGACAACGGGATCTCGAACAGACAAAAGGTTGGTTAATAGGGGTCCTAAGACCGACAACTGTTAAAAAAGACCCCCAAATAAGACCGTAAATCATTAAGGGAAGAATAGTTAACAAGGGCATGAGCAATCTACCTTTCCAATTTCATTAGTTTCTATACTATACGCAAGAAAAAGTAAGTTCTGTTGAAAAGAAAAAAACAAAAAAAACGATTTTTTATTGACAGATTTTTTTTTACATGGTATTATTCATAAGGTGCTTTTGTACGCAGATTCCTGTAAATCAGTCGTTCTGACTGTTGCAAAGGCGTATAACCTCCATACCCAGAAGTTGCATGCTATGCAGCAATATTTTTTTAAAAATAAAAGAAACACCTGGATGTGTGGGATTAGATATTTAATAACCGGAAGGGAGGAAACAAAAAATGCCAACAATTAACCAATTGGTTCGTAAATCTCGTAAATCAAAAATCGAAAAATCTGAGTCTCCTGCTTTAAACAAAGGGTACAATAGTAAACAGAAAAAACAAACTATTGTAAATTCTCCACAAAAACGTGGTGTATGTACTCGTGTAGGTACTATGACTCCTAAAAAACCTAACTCTGCTTTACGTAAATATGCTCGTGTTCGTTTGTCTAACTTGATCGAAGTTACAGCATATATCCCGGGTGAAGGTCACAACTTACAAGAACATAGTGTTGTTCTTCTTCGTGGAGGCCGTGTGAAAGATTTACCAGGGGTACGTTACCACATCGTTCGTGGTGCTTTAGATACAGCAGGTGTTACTGATCGTAAACAAAGCCGTTCTAAATACGGTACTAAAAAGCCTAAATAAAAATTCTGATAAATATAAAATAGTCGAAAGGAGGAATTTAAATGCCTCGTAAAGGTCCTGTCGCAAAACGTGACGTGTTACCAGATCCAATTTACAATTCAAAATTAGTTACTCGTTTAATCAACCGTTTGATGGTTGATGGAAAACGTGGTAAAGCAGCAACTATTCTTTATAACGCATTTGATTCAATCAAAGAACAAACTGGAAATGATCCAATGGAAGTCTTTGAAGAAGCAATGAAAAATATCATGCCAGTTCTTGAAGTTAAAGCTCGCCGTGTTGGGGGTTCTAACTACCAAGTGCCAATCGAAGTTCGTCCAGAACGTCGTTCAGCGCTTGCTCTACGTTGGTTAGTAAGCTACTCTCGTTTACGCGGAGAAGATACTATGGATCTTCGTTTAGCTCGTGAAATCATGGATGCTGCTAACAACACTGGTTCAGCAGTTAAAAAACGTGAAGATACACATAAAATGGCAGAAGCGAATAAAGCATTCGCTCATTACCGTTGGTAAGATTCTGCTTTCTATATTCCAACGCTGGGATTTAGCAGCGTTGGAATATAATAGTTTTTAAAATTTACAAAAAAGAGGTGTATATTCAAGATGGCAAAAAGAGAATTTTCTTTAGAAAAAACTCGTAATATCGGAATCATGGCTCATATCGATGCTGGTAAAACAACAACGACTGAACGTATCCTTTATTACACTGGACGTATCCACAAAATTGGTGAAACTCATGAGGGAGCTTCACAAATGGACTGGATGGAACAGGAACAAGAACGTGGTATCACTATCACTTCTGCCGCAACAACAGCAGCTTGGGAGGGTCACCGTGTTAATATCATTGATACACCTGGACACGTGGACTTCACTGTTGAAGTTGAACGTTCATTACGTGTATTAGATGGTGCTGTTGCATTGCTAGATGCTCAATCAGGTGTTGAACCTCAAACTGAAACAGTTTGGCGTCAAGCAACAACTTACGGTGTTCCACGTATTGTATTTGTAAACAAAATGGATAAAACTGGAGCAGACTTCTTATATTCTGTAGGTACAATCCATGATCGTTTACAAGCCAATGCACATCCTATTCAATTGCCAATCGGAGCTGAAGATAACTTTACTGGTATTATCGATTTAGTAGAAATGAAAGCCTTCAATTATGCAAATGATTTAGGAACTGAAATTGAAGAAATCGAAATTCCTGAAGATAAAAAAGATGAAGCTGACGAATGGCGTACAAAATTGTTAGAAGCACTTGCTGAAACAGATGAAGAATTCATGATGAAATATCTTGAAGGTGAAGAATTCTCTGTAGAAGAAATCAAATCAGCTATCCGTAAAGCAACAGTTAAAGTAGAATTCTACCCTGTTCTTTGTGGAACGGCCTTTAAAAATAAAGGGGTTCAATTATTATTGAACGCTGTTATTGATTACCTTCCATCACCACTTGATGTTCCTCCAATCGAAGGACACTCAGTAGATGATCCAGATACAGTAATTGAACACCATGCTGATGACAACGAACCATTTGCTGCTCTTGCATTTAAAGTAGCAACTGACCCTTATGTTGGTCGTTTGACATTCTTCCGTGTTTACTCTGGTACTTTACAATCAGGTTCATACGTTATGAACGCTACAAAAGGTAAACGTGAACGTGTAGGTCGTATCTTACAAATGCACGCGAACTCACGTAGCGAGATTCCTGAAGTATTTTCTGGAGATATCGCTGCTGCAGTTGGGTTGAAAGACACAACTACAGGAGATACTTTATCAGATGAAAAAGAACAAGTTATTTTAGAGTCTATGGACTTCCCAGAACCAGTTATCCAAGTTGCTATTGAACCAAAATCAAAAGCAGACCAAGATAAAATGGGTGTCGCTCTTCAAAAATTAGCTGAAGAAGATCCAACATTCCGTGCTGAAACTGACCACGAAACTGGCGAAACTATTATCGCCGGTATGGGTGAGTTGCACTTAGACATCATCGTTGACCGTATGAGACGTGAATTTAACGTTGAAGCAACTGTAGGAGCTCCTCAAGTTTCTTACCGTGAAACATTTACTAAAGCTACTGAAGCTGAAGGTAAATTTGTACGTCAATCAGGTGGTAAAGGTCAATACGGACATGTTTGGGTTGAATTCTCACCTAATGAAGAAGGTGGCGGATTTGAATTTGAAGATGCTATCGTTGGGGGATCTGTTCCACGTGAATACATTCCTGCAGTTAAAGCTGGTTTAGAGTCTTCTCTAGAAGGCGGAGTTCTTGCTGGATATCCATTGGTGGATGTTAAAGCGAAACTTTACGATGGATCTTATCATGATGTTGACTCGAATGAAACGGCCTTTAAAGTTGCTGCTTCACTAGCATTGAAAAATGCTGCGAAAAAAGCCGGCCCTGTTATCTTAGAGCCAATGATGGAAGTTGATGTTACAATTCCAGAAGATTACCTAGGTGATGTAATGGGACACATCAGTGCTCGTCGTGGACGCATCGAAGGAAGCGAAGTACGTGGAAACACTACTATCGTTAAAGGAATCGTTCCTCTTTCTGAAATGTTCGGATACGCTACAGCATTGCGTTCATCAACACAAGGTCGCGGTACTTTTACAATGCAATTTGATCATTATGAAGCTGTACCAAAATCTATCTCTGAAGAAATCATCAAGAAAAATGGTGTTTCAGCTGACTAATCATTGATTTCAGCCGAAAACTGTTAAGTATTGCTTTTCTTTCAAAAAATCGTTATAATTTTTACTAAAGAATTGGGTTAGTCTGTTGTTGGTCTAAGTGTCACCACTGGGCCAATATAGACGACTTGATTCAAAAAATAGCAACTCAATTATGAGGAGGAAATTAACAAAATGGCAAAAGAAAAATTCGAACGTACAAAACCACATGCTAATATTGGTACAATTGGACACGTTGACCACGGTAAAACAACTTTAACTGCTGCAATTACTACAGTTTTAGCTAAAAAAGGTTTTGCAAGTACTGCAACTGACTACGCTTCAATCGATGGAGCTCCAGAAGAACGCGAACGTGGAATCACAATCAACACTTCTCACGTTGAATATGAAACTGCAGCTCGTCACTATGCTCACGTTGACTGCCCAGGTCACGCGGACTACGTTAAAAACATGATCACTGGTGCTGCTCAAATGGATGGAGCTATCTTAGTAGTTTCTGCTGCTGATGGCCCAATGCCACAAACTCGCGAACACATCCTATTGTCTCGCCAAGTTGGTGTTCCATACATCGTTGTTTTCTTAAACAAAGTTGATATGGTTGATGACGAAGAATTATTAGAATTAGTTGAAATGGAAGTTCGTGACTTATTATCAGAATACGAATTCCCAGGTGATGACACTCCAGTTATCGCTGGTTCAGCTCTTAAAGCTCTTGAAGGCGTAGCTGAATACGAAGATAAAATCATGGAATTGATGGATGCTGTTGACTCTTACATTCCAAACCCAGAACGCGACACTGACAAACCATTCATGATGCCAGTTGAGGACGTATTCTCAATCACTGGACGTGGTACTGTTGCTACAGGCCGTGTTGAAGCTGGACAAGTTAAAGTCGGAGACGAAGTTGAAATCATCGGTTTACACGATACAGTTAAATCAACTGTTACTGGTGTTGAAATGTTCCGTAAATTATTGGATTACGCTGAAGCTGGAGATAACATCGGTGCTTTATTACGTGGGGTTTCTCGTGAAGACATCCAACGTGGTCAAGTATTAGCTAAACCAGGTTCAATTACTCCACACACAAAATTTACAGGCGAAGTTTATATCTTATCTAAAGAAGAAGGTGGACGTCACACTCCATTCTTCGGTAACTACCGCCCACAATTTTACTTCCGTACAACTGACGTAACTGGTGTTATCGAGTTGCCAGAAGGTACTGAAATGGTTATGCCTGGAGATAACGTTACAATCAACGTTGAATTAATCGCTCCTATCGCTTTAGACCAAGGTACTAAATTCACTATCCGTGAAGGTGGACGTACTGTTGGAGCTGGCGTTGTTGCTTCAATCGAAGCTTAATCAACCTAGTTTAAACTTTAATTAAAACCTTTAAAGAAGCTTTCCTTTCATTAGGAAGGCTTCTTTTTTGCTTCTACCACTATTATGGCTCTTCATCTTCTAACGTTGGTAAAGAAATTTCCTCCGGCCTATGGGGTTGCTTATGGAAAGCCATGGGAACGCCTTGGTGCTGAAAACTACATCTCAAGGCTTGCAAGCGTTGCTGAAGCCGTTGGAGCGATAGCGACGTACGGATATAGTATGCGTAGCGTAGCGGAGAACAAACTTAGCGTAACGGCTAAAGCCTAACGCTAAGTAATTGCCATGATTGTTGCTGCTTCAGCAGCTTACAAGCATGGTACACTTGGGCGTACGCCCACAGTGTTTCCTTTTTTTGCGTCCTTTCCATGGCTATAAGCAACCCCATATTCCTCCAGAAATTTCTAAAACTGAGTTTCTAATAGAGTTAGAATTAAAAAGAAGTGTATTTTCTACTCACCAACGTTAAATATTGTAGAACAACTATTATAGGAGAACGCGTCAGTTCTAAAAGTTGTTTGATGAATTAAAAATTACTCGTTTGCAAAAGTGAGAGTAAAAGAAGTTTCTTTTCAAAAGAGAAACTTCTTTATTTGTTTATATGAAAAAATAGCCATTTCTTTCATTCTTGTGATACACTAAATAACAAATTCAAGTGGGGTGAGAATTATGGGAAAAGAAGTATCGATCGATTGGAACAATTTAGGGTTTAATTATATTAAAACGGACTTGCGCTACTTGTCCTATTGGAAAGATGGCAGTTGGGACGAAGGAACGCTTACCGAAGACAATCAAGTACATATTAGTGAGGGCTCGACAGCACTCCATTATGGGCAAGCTTGTTTTGAAGGATTAAAAGCTTACCGAACAAAAGATGGGGATATTAATTTGTTCAGACCAGATCAAAATGCAGAACGTATGCAACGAAGCTGTCGCCGTTTGTTAATGCCTGAAGTTTCAACAGAGATTTTTATAGATGCTGTAAAACAAGTGGTGAAGGCAAACGAGCATTTCTTGCCGCCGTATGGCACAGGAGGAACCTTGTATCTTCGCCCTTATATCATTGGTGTGGGAGACAATATAGGAGTGAAGCCGGCTGCAGAGTATATTTTTTCTGTTTTTTGTATGCCGGTTGGTCCGTATTTCAAAGGCGGGCTTACACCGACAAACTTTTTAGTTTCTCAATACGATAGAGCCGCAGGACGAGGTACAGGCGCAGCGAAAGTCGGCGGAAATTATGCCGGAAGTCTGCTTCCTGGAGCAGAAGCCCATAAACGAGCATTTAGTGATGCGATTTATTTAGATCCTATTACGCATACAAAAATAGAAGAAGTTGGGGCCGCTAATTTCTTTGGTATTACAAAAGACGATAAATTCATCACACCTGAATCTCCGTCTATTTTGCCTAGCATTACAAAATATTCCTTGCTTTATCTAGCTGAGAAACGTTTAGGATTAGAAGTTGTCCAAGGCGATGTCTACATTGATCAGTTGGATCAGTTTAAAGAAGCAGGAGCTTGTGGTACAGCAGCTGTGATTTCTCCGATCGGCGGAATTCAAAATGGGGATGACTTCCATGTTTTCTATAGTGAAACAGAAGTTGGACCGGTAACGAAAAAATTGTATGACGAACTGATCGGGATTCAATTTGGCGATGTAGCAGCTCCTGAAAATTGGATAGTGAAAGTCTGAGAGAAGCAGAAACAAAACAGTGGATAAAAAAATTTAAAAAAGAAGTTTTACTAGACAAATAATTTGAACTAAGCTACTATCTTAATCATTGCAGATGATAAGAAGTAGCTTTTTTCATCATTTAGAAGACTGATAATGGACAAGATCAATCTCGCAAATGGTAAAACCGTTAATAGTGGATGAAATGTGAAGAAAAAAGCCGACTTATTTTCAAAAAAGTTGAAAAAACCGCGAAAAACACTTGATTTGATAATGTATATTGGTTATACTATTTAAGGTGCTGATTTAAAAGAGAGAAGCACAGACCCCGATTTCATTTGGAATCGATGGCTAAGAAACGGGAGGTTGCGATACACCCGGCCGCTTTGCCACGGCGAGTGTGTCGGAAATTTTCGTGGAGCAATGTCTACTTTATAAGAATAGGCGAAGGAGGGAAAATTATGGCAAAACAAAAAATCCGTATCCGTTTGAAAGCATACGAACACCGTATCTTGGATCAATCAGCGGACAAAATTGTAGAAACAGCAAAGAGAACTGGTGCTAGCGTGTCTGGTCCAATTCCATTACCAACTGAGAGAAGTGTGTACACTGTGATTCGTGCGACTCACAAATACAAAGACTCTCGTGAACAATTTGAAATGCGCACTCACAAACGTGTGATTGATATTGTTAACCCAACACCAAAAACTGTTGATGCTTTAACAAAATTAGATCTACCATCAGGCGTAGATATCGAAATTAAATTATAATCAAACTAAAAAAATAATGGAGGTGTACTCATGACCAAAGGAATCTTAGGAAAAAAAGTAGGAATGACACAAGTCTTTACTGAAGCTGGGGAATTAATTCCTGTAACAGTAATCGAAGCTACTCCAAACGTTGTTTTACAACTTAAAACAATGGAAAACGATGGCTACGAAGCAGTTCAACTTGGTTACCAAGACAAACGTGAAGTATTGTCTAACAAACCTGCTAAAGGTCATGTAGCAAAAGCAAATGCTACTCCTAAGCGCTTCATTCGTGAATTTGACGGTGTTGAGCTAGGGGAATACGAAGTAGGAAAAGAAATTAAAGTTGATATGTTCGCAGCTGGAGACATCGTTGATGTCACGGGGACAACTAAAGGTAAAGGTTTCCAAGGTGTTATCAAACGCCATGGCCAATCTCGTGGACCAATGTCTCACGGATCTCGTTACCACCGTCGTCCTGGTTCAATGGGTCCCGTTGATCCTAATCGCGTATTCAAACGTAAATTATTGCCAGGTCGTATGGGCGGAAACCGCGTAACAATTCAAAATCTTGAAATCGTACGTGTTGACGTTGAAAGAAATGTTATCTTAATTAAAGGTAATGTACCTGGAGCTAAAAAATCCTTAATCCAAATTAGAACTGCTCTTAAAGCAGTTAAATAAAGATCGAAGAAAGGAGGAGCAAAGGAATGGCAAAATTAGTCTTATTTAAACAAGACGGTTCTCAAAATGGCGAAGTTACTTTAAACGATGCTGTTTTCGGAATTGAACCAAATGAAAATGTTGTTTTTGATGCAATCATCATGCAACGTGCTTCATTAAGACAAGGAACACACAAAGTAAAAAACCGTAGTGCAGTAAGAGGCGGTGGCCGTAAACCATGGAGACAAAAAGGTACTGGACGTGCTCGTCAAGGATCTATCCGTTCACCACAATGGCGTGGCGGTGGTGTAGTCTTTGGACCGACACCTCGTTCATACAGCTACAAACTTCCTAAAAAAGTTCGTCGTTTAGCAATCAGATCTGTTCTTTCTTCTAAAGTAGCTGAAGGAAACATGATCGTTGTAGATGCATTGAACTTTGATGCACCAAAAACGAAAGAATTTGCACAAGTGTTAAACAATTTAAATGTTGATACAAAAGTGTTAGTTGTTGTAGAAAACGGAAATGATTTCACAACATTATCAGCTCGTAACCTTCCAGGAGTAACAGTAGTAGCTCCAGATAACGTTACAGTTTTAGATGTTGTATCTCATAACAAATTGATCTTAACGCAAACTGCTCTAACTCAAGTAGAGGAGGCTCTTCAATAATGGAAGCACGCGAAGTTATCTTGCGCCCTATGATTACTGAAAAAGCTATGCTTGCTGAAGACAGCAAAAAATATACTTTTGAAGTAGACGTTCGCGCAAACAAAACTCATATCAAACAAGCAATTGAAGAAATCTTTGGCGTTAAAGTTAAAAACGTGAATGTTATGAACGTACGTGGAAAATTAAAACGTATGGGAAGATATTCTGGTTACACTAAAAAACGTCGTAAAGCAGTTGTTACATTAACAGCTGATTCAAAAGAAATCGAATTTTTCGAAGCTGAATAATTCAAAATATCACTTATAGGAGGGAAAACACGTGGCGATTAAAAAGTACAAACCTACCACTAACGGCCGTCGTAATATGACTGGTTCTGATTTCGCTGAAATCACTTCAACAACGCCTGAAAAGACTTTGTTAGAACCAAACAAAAGAAAAGCTGGCCGTAACAACAATGGTAAAATTACAGTACGTCACCAAGGTGGCGGGCACAAACGTAGTTACCGTATTATCGACTTCAAACGTAACAAAGACGATGTTGTCGGTATCGTAAAAACTGTTGAATATGATCCAAACCGTTCAGCAAACATTGCACTAATCCATTATGTAGATGGAATCAAAACTTACATTCTTGCACCAAAAGGAATTGAAATTGGTCAACATATTCTTTCAGGAGAAAATGCTGATATTAAAGTGGGTAATACTTTACCACTATCAAATATTCCGGTTGGTACTGTTGTTCACAACATCGAATTGAAACCTGGTAAAGGTGGACAATTGGTTCGTTCAGCAGGAACAAGCGCACAAGTTTTAGGTAAAGAAGGAAAATACGTGTTAGTTCGTTTAGGATCAGGCGAAGTTCGTCAAATCTTAGCTACTTGCCGTGCTACAATCGGTGAAGTTGGTAATGAACAACATGAATTGATCAACATTGGTAAAGCTGGACGTTCACGTTGGATGGGTAAACGCCCAACTGTTCGTGGTTCTGTAATGAACCCTAACGATCACCCACACGGTGGTGGTGAAGGTAAAGCTCCAATCGGACATGCTGGTCCATTAACTCCATGGGGTAAACCTGCTCTTGGATTGAAAACACGTAACTCTAAAGCAAGATCTAACAAACGAATCGTACGTCGTCGTAAAACAAAATAAACCAGGCAAGTTGGATAACCAATTTGCTGCATAACTGGAAGGAGGTTCAACTATGGGTCGTAGTATTAAAAAGGGACCTTTTGTCGATGAACACTTAATGAAAAAAGTACAAGCAATGGACGCTAGCGAAAAGAAATCAGTTATTAAAACTTGGTCTCGTCGTTCTACAATTTTTCCAAACTTTGTAGGTCACACAATTGCTGTATATGATGGACGGAAGCATGTCCCAGTTTTTGTACAAGAAGACATGGTCGGACACAAATTAGGTGAATTTGCGCCAACAAGAACTTACCGCGGACACACTGCGGATGACAAAAAAACGAATCGTTAATTATTGAGGGGAGGATTACTCATGTCAGAACAAATTACAGCAGCTAAATCAACTGCAAAAACTGTTCGCATTACCGCTCGTAAGGTTCGTTTAGTTGTCGATCTTATTAGAGGTAAAAGTGTTGGTGAAGCAATTTCAATTTTGAAATTCACTCCTAGAGGAGCATCACCAGTAGTAGAGAAAGTTTTAAAATCTGCTATCGCTAATGCTGAACACAATTATGATTTAGATATTGAAAACTTGGTAGTAAGCGAAGCTTATGTTAACGAAGGACCAACGATGAAACGTTTCCGTCCTCGTGCAAAAGGATCAGCTTCACCAATCATGAAACGCACAAGCCACATTACAATCGTGGTATCAGAGAAAAAGGAGGGCTAATCTGTGGGTCAAAAAATTAATCCAAAAGGTATGCGTGTAGGAATTATTCGCGGCTGGGATTCTAAATGGTATGCAGAAAAAGAATTCGGCGACTACCTACATGAAGATATTGCAATTCGTGAATACATCTTTAAAAATCTTAGTGACGCTTCAATCTCATTAGTAGAAATTGAACGTGCTGCTAATCGTGTAAACATCTCTATTCACACTGCTAAACCAGGAATGGTTATTGGTAAAGGTGGATCTGAAGTAGATGCATTACGCAAAAAATTAAACGACTTAACAGGTAAACGAGTTCACATCAACATCGTTGAAATCAAAAGACCTGATTTAGACGCTAAATTAGTCGGTGAAGGAATTGCACGTCAACTTGAAAATCGTGTAGCTTTCCGCCGTGCTCAAAAACAAGCTATCCAACGCACAATGCGTGCTGGAGCTAAAGGAATCAAAACTCAAGTTTCTGGTCGTTTGAACGGTGCAGATATGGCTCGTACTGAGATCCATTCTGAAGGAACTGTTCCATTGCACACATTACGTGCAGATATCGATTACGCTTGGGAAGAAGCAGATACTACTTATGGTAAACTAGGTGTTAAAGTTTGGATTTACCGTGGAGAAGTTCTTCCTGCTAAAAAGAATGCAGAGAAAGGAGGGAAATAACATGTTAGTACCTAAACGTGTAAAATTCCGTCGTGAATTTAGAGGTAAAATGCGCGGTGAAGCTAAAGGTGGTAAAGAGATCGCTTATGGAGAATTCGGCTTACAAGCTGTAGAATCTCACTGGATCACTAACCGTCAAATTGAAGCTGCTCGTATTGCTATGACTCGTTACATGAAACGTGGTGGGAAAGTATGGATCAAAATTTTCCCTCATAAATCATACACATCAAAAGCAATCGGAGTTCGTATGGGATCTGGTAAAGGTGCTCCTGAAGGATGGGTTTCACCAGTTAAACGTGGAAAAATCATGTTTGAAGTTGGCGGCGTATCTGAAGAAGTAGCTCGTGAAGCATTACGTTTAGCATCACACAAATTACCGATCAAAACGAAATTTGTAAAACGTGAAGAAATTGGTGGTGAATCTAATGAAGGCTAATGAACTTAAAGAATTATCCACTTCAGAAATGATTGAAAAAGAAAAAGAATTTAAAGAAGAATTATTCAATCTAAGATTCCAATTGGCTACTGGCCAGTTAGAGAATACTTCAAGATTGAGCGAAGTTCGCAAATCTATCGCACGCATTAAAACAGCGTTGCGCCAAGCTGAATTACAAAAATAGTTGATCGAAACGAAAAAGGAGGTCGCTAACAAATGACTGAAGAACGTAATCAACGTAAAGTGTACCAAGGACACGTTATTTCTGACAAAATGGACAAAACTATCGTTGTTCAAATTGATACTCAAAAACGCCACCCAGTATACGGCAAACGTATGAAATATTCTAAAAAATACAAAGCACATGATGAAAACAACAGTGCAAAATTAGGCGATATCGTTAAAATTATGGAAACTCGTCCATTATCAGCTACTAAACATTTCCGTTTAGTTGAAATCGTGGAAGAATCTATCATTATCTAAGCATAAAAACCTGATTTTAAAAATGAAGTTTCTAATTCCGAAAGGAGGATACGAAAGTGATCCAAGCAGAAAGTCGTTTGAAAGTAGCTGACAACTCTGGTGCACGTGAAGTACTTGCAATAAAAGTACTAGGTGGTTCAGGCCGTAAGACTGCTAACATTGGTGATGTTATTGTTTGTACTGTAAAACATGCAACACCAGGTGGCGTTGTCAAAAAAGGTGAAGTTGTTAAAGCTGTAATTGTACGTACCAAAACAGGAGCTCGTCGTGCAGACGGTTCTTATATTAAATTTGATGAAAATGCATGTGTCATTATCCGTGACGATAAGAGCCCAAGAGGAACTCGTATCTTTGGACCTGTTGCACGTGAATTACGTGACAACAGTTTCATGAAAATCGTTTCATTGGCTCCAGAAGTTCTTTAATACCCAACCATCCACGAAGGAGGTGCGAGATAAATATGTTTATTAAAACAGGAGATAAAGTTAAAGTTATCACTGGTAAAGATAAAGGCAAAGAAGGCGTAGTTAAAGCTGTATTTCCTAAGAAAAATCGCGTTACCGTTGAAGGTGTTAACATTATGAAAAAACACCAAAAACCATCAACATTTGAACCAAATGGCGGCATTCTAGAAATCGAAGCCCCAGTTGATGCTTCAAATGTTATGTTGATCGACGCTTCAACTGGCGAACCAACTCGCGTTGGCTACAAAGTTGAAGATGGTAAAAAAGTACGTGTATCTAAAAAAACCGGTGAAGTTTTAAACTAATAGATTAAGGAAGGAGGGACAAACTTCATGAACCGCCTTAAAGAAAAATATACTAAAGAAGTTACTCCAGCTATGATGGAGAAATTCAACTACTCATCAATCATGCAAACACCAAAAGTTGATAAAATCGTTATTAACATGGGTGTGGGTGATGCAGTATCAAACACTAAAAACTTAGACAAAGCAGTTAATGAATTGACAGTTATCGCTGGTCAAAAACCAGTAATTACAAAAGCTAAAAAATCAATCGCTGGCTTCCGTTTACGTGAAGGCATGCCTATTGGTACTAAAGTAACATTACGTGGAGACAGAATGTACGATTTCTTAGACAAATTGGTTTCTGTTTCACTTCCTCGTGTACGCGACTTCCGCGGCGTAAGCAATAAAGCTTTCGACGGACGTGGAAACTACACGTTAGGAATTAAAGAACAACTTATCTTCCCTGAAGTTGAATATGACATGGTTGATAAAGTTCGCGGAATGGACATCGTTATTGTAACTACTGCTAACACTGACGAAGAATCTCGTGAATTGTTAACGCAACTTGGAATGCCATTCCAAAAATAATATAGGAGGCGAAGATAGTGGCTAAAAAATCAATGATTGCTAAAAGTAAACGCCCTGCTAAATTCTCAACTCAAGAATACACTCGTTGTGAACGTTGTGGTCGTCCACATTCAGTTTACCGCAAATTCAAACTTTGCCGTATTTGCTTACGCGAACTAGCCTATAAAGGTGAAATTCCAGGTATGAAAAAAGCAAGCTGGTAAAACGAAACTCGCAAAAAGGAGGCTAAAAAATCATGGTCATGACTGATCCAATCGCAGATTTTCTAACACGTGTTCGTAACGCTAACTCAGCAAAACACGAATCATTAGAAGTACCTGCTTCAAAAGTTAAAAAAGAGATTGCTAACATTTTAAAACGTGAAGGTTTTGTAAAAAATGTTGAATTTGTTGAAGATGACAAACAAGGCGTTATCCGTGTTTTCTTAAAATATGGACAAGACAACGAACGTGTTATCACTGGATTGAAACGTATCTCTAAACCAGGTTTGCGTGTTTACGCTAAAGCTGGCGATGTACCTAAAGTTCTTAACGGACTAGGTATCGCGATCGTATCAACTTCAGAAGGTGTCGTTACAGACAAAGAAGCAAGAACAAAAAATATCGGTGGCGAAATACTCGCTTACGTTTGGTAATAAACAAGAAGAAATAAGGAGGTGCCCTGCTATGAGCCGTATTGGAAATAAAGTTATTACTATTCCTGCTGGAGTAGAAGTTACTCAAAACGGAAATGATGTTACTGTTAAAGGACCTAAAGGTGAATTGAACCTTACAATCAGTCCTGTCATTACGATGACTGTTTCAGATAATGAAATTACTTTCACTCGTCCTGACGACAGCAAACCTAGCCGTACGATCCACGGTACTACACGCGCCCTTGTTAACAACATGGTCGTTGGAGTTACTGAAGGATTCGAAAAAACTTTAGATTTGATCGGGGTTGGATACCGTGCTCAATTACAAGGAACTAAACTTGTATTGAACGTTGGTCTTTCACATCCAGTTGAATTTGAAGCTAGAGAAGGTATTACTGTTGAAGTTCCTTCAAACACTAAGATTATTGTTAAAGGAATCAACAAAGAACATGTTGGAGAATTAGCAGCCAACATTCGTGGAGTACGTCCTCCTGAGCCTTATAAAGGGAAAGGTATTCGTTACACTGACGAATTCGTACGTCGTAAAGAAGGTAAAACAGGTAAATAATACTTACCTGGCTGCCTGATTGCTAGTAAATAAAATAAAGAGGTGACAATTGTGATTTCAAAACCAGACAAAAATAAACTACGTCTAAAAAGACATGGACGAGTACGCGCTAAAATTTCTGGTACTGCTGAGTGCCCACGTTTGAACGTTTTCCGCTCAAACAAGAATATCTACGCTCAAGTGATTGATGACGTAGCGGGTGTCACGCTCGCAAGTGCATCTACATTAGATAAAGAAGTTTCAGGCGAAACAAGAACAGAACAAGCTACAGCTGTTGGAGCATTAGTTGCTCAACGTGCTGCTGAAAAAGGTATTAAAGAAGTAGTCTTTGACCGTGGTGGGTACCTATACCATGGCCGTGTACAAGCTTTAGCTGAAGCTGCTCGCGAAAATGGACTAGACTTTTAGGAAAAGGAGGAAAACCACACATGGTATACATCGATCCAAACACATTGGAATTAGAAGATCGTGTTGTTACAATCAACCGTGTAACTAAAGTAGTAAAAGGTGGACGTAACTTGCGTTTTGCTGCATTAGTTGTTGTCGGAGACAAAAATGGACACGTTGGCTTTGGTACAGGTAAAGCTAAAGAAGTACCTGAAGCTATTCGTAAAGCGATTGAAAGTGCTAAGAAAAATCTTATTGAAGTACCGAGAGATGGTTCAACTGTACCTCATGAAGTTATTGGACGTTACAGCGGTGGAAATGTTTTAATCAAACCTGCTATTGAAGGTTCTGGGGTTTCTGCTGGTGGTCCGGTTCGTGCCGTATTGGAACTAGCTGGTGTCGCTGACGTAACAAGTAAATCATTAGGTTCAAGCACTCCAATCAACATGGTTCGTGCGACAATCGACGGATTAACTCAATTAAAACGCGTTGAAGAAGTTGCAAGACTTCGCGGTAAAACTGTAGAAGAAATTATCGGATAAAAGGAGGACTATAAGAAATGGCTAATTTAGAAATTACTTTAAAACGTAGCGTTATCGGACGTCCTCAAAATCAACGTGATACAGTTAAAGCTTTAGGTCTTAAAAAGACTAACAGTACTGTAGTTAAACCTGCTAATGAAGCAATCAAAGGTATGGTTAACACAATTTCACATTTAGTGGACGTTAAAGAAGTTTAATGTAAACTTTGTAAGATTCAAATTGAAGGAGGTGCCCAAACAATGAAACTTCATGAATTAAAACCTGCAGAAGGTTCTCGTAAAGTTCGTAACCGTGTAGGACGCGGAACTTCTTCTGGTAACGGTAAAACATCAGGTCGTGGACAAAAAGGTCAAAAATCACGTTCAGGTGGTGGCGTACGTTTAGGATTCGAAGGTGGACAAACACCTTTATTCCGTACTTTACCAAAACGTGGTTTCACGAACATCAACCGCAAGGAATACGCTGTTGTAAATCTTGAAACTTTAAACCGTTTTGAAGATGGAACAGAAGTAACCCCTGCATTACTAGTTGAAACAGGAGTCATCAAAGACGAAAAATCTGGAATTAAAGTGCTAGGTAACGGATCAATTGAACGTAAATTGACTGTTAAAGCAAATAAATTCTCCCAAGCAGCTAAAGAAGCAATTGAAGCTGCTGGCGGTTCAGTTGAGGTGATTTAATGTTAAAGGTCCTAAAAGATGCATTTAAAGATAAGGACATCAGAGGAAGAATACTCTTCACTCTAGGAATCTTGATTCTCTTTCGTTTAGGAACCCATATTACGGTTCCTGGCGTTAATGCAAATGCATTGGGAGATTTATCTTCGTCTGGACTATTTAGCTTATTGAATACCTTTGGTGGTGGAGCACTTAGCAGCTATTCTATATTTGCGCTTGGTGTTTCTCCGTATATCACCGCTTCGATCGTTGTCCAATTACTGCAAATGGATATTATTCCAAAATTTGCAGAATGGGCTGATCAAGGTGAGGTTGGACGACGTAAATTGAATCAAGTGACTCGTTACTTGACAATCGGTTTAGCGTTTGTTCAAGCCGTGGGGATATCTTATGGGTTCAATGCCCTAACAAACTTGGGACTGGTTAATAATCCAACCGTTGCAACATATCTTTCCATTGCACTTATTCTTACTGCAGGAACAATGATGGTTTTATGGTTAGCTGAGCTCATAACTGTTAATGGTTTTGGGAACGGCACTTCAATGATCATCTTCTCAGGTATCATTGCCCGTGTTCCTTCAGACCTTTACAATTTTTACAATACTCAAATCAGAAATGCTGGAGACGAAATGACCAAAGCTATTCTGTTCTCAATTGCTATTGCTATCGGGTTCATCCTGATTGTGATCTTAGTTGTGTATATGGAAAATGCTAGACGCAAAATTCCTGTTCAGTATTCGAAACGTGTTTCGTCAAATGATCAAAGTGCTCACATTCCATTAAAAGTAAATTCAGCTGGAGTTATTCCGGTTATTTTTGCGAGTTCCTTTATTATGACTCCTCAAACCATTTTAGGTTTCTTTAGTCAAAATTCAGCGAATGAAACATGGTATCAAGTGCTTAATCAAGTTTTCAATTTGGAAGAACCAATAGGAGCTGTATTGTACACGTTATTGATCGTTGTCTTTACGTTCTTCTATGCTTTCATCCAAGTGAATCCGGAAATAGTTTCTGAGAACTTGCAAAAACAGGGTGGTTATATCGCAAGTGTACGCCCCGGACAACCTACTCAAGATTATTTATCGAAAGTTCTTGCCCGTCTAAGTACATTAGGAGCACTATATTTAGGTATTATTTCTTTAATACCGATTCTTGCTTCTAATTTGTGGAATTTACCTTCATCCGTTGCTCTTGGAGGAACAAGCTTACTGATTGTTGTCGGTGTAGCTTTAGACTCAATGAGACAGCTGGAAGGACAAACTGTTAAAAGAAGTTATCGAGGCTTTATCCAATAAGAAGACTGTGTTGAGGAATTTCCTCAGCACTGATTCTTACATTTAAGGAGGAAAAATGATGAATCTCATTTTAATGGGGCTTCCTGGTGCAGGAAAAGGAACGCAAGCAGAACAAATTGTAGATGCTTATCAAATACCTCATATTTCAACGGGAGATATGTTCCGGGCTGCAGTTGAAAAACAAACCGAATTAGGAATCAAAGCAAAATCCTTTATGGATTCTGGTAACTTAGTTCCTGATGAAGTGACTAATGGAATTGTCAAAGAACGTTTGGCTGAATCCGATACGGACAACGGATTTCTTTTAGATGGTTTCCCTCGAACTTTGAATCAAGCGGAAGCGTTGGAAGAAATTACAAAAGGCTTAAATAAACCAATCGATGCTGTTTTTTACATTGAAGTGAACAAAGACATTTTAATGCAAAGACTTACTGGTCGTTTTATATGC
Source organism: Desemzia sp. FAM 23988 (assembly GCF_045528365.1). Classification (NCBI taxonomy): domain Bacteria; kingdom Bacillati; phylum Bacillota; class Bacilli; order Lactobacillales; family Carnobacteriaceae; genus Desemzia; species Desemzia sp. FAM 23988. Next base: position 47,770 of record NZ_JBGQQS010000004.1, on the reverse strand, counting down.
AGCAATTGTGGAGCTACTTACCACAAACTGAATAAACCGACAAAAGTTGAAGGTACGTGTGATCGTTGCGGAGGACATGAGTTCTATCAAAGAGAAGACGACAAACCTGAAACAGTCGAGAATCGTATAAACGTAAACGTTGAATTAACAGAACCTCTTTTAAACTTCTATAAAGAGCGCGATGTTTTGTATACCGTAAACGGTGAAGATGATGTTAAAGATGTATTTAACTCAATCAAAGAAGTTATTGATAAAACCAAATAATCTCTTCATATAAAACAAAAAAAACCATCTTGCTTTTTTCGTTCTTTAAAAAAGAAGAATCTTCACAATTGTTCACAGAAATTGATTTGTTCGTTTTTCAAAACCTTGTAGAAGAAAAGGGATTATGCTATAATATTAAAAGTATTGACTTTAAAATGCTTTTTTGTTGTGTTATAATCTATAAGTTAAGATGAAAACAGGTGAGGGCTTGTAATGCGCTCACTGTTTATCGCGTAATAGAAGCGAAAAAATTAAGGGAGGTACTAGGCGTGGCGAAAGACGATGTCATAGAAATTGAAGGTACAGTCGTTGAAACTTTGCCAAATGCAAGTTTTAAAGTTGAACTTGAAAATGGCCATATAGTATTGGCGCATGTTTCCGGAAAAATTCGCATGAATTACATTCGAATTTTACCAGGGGATAAAGTTACAGTTGAGTTATCTCCATATGATTTATCACGTGGACGTATAACTTACCGCTTTAAATAATTGCACTCCGTCACTAAAATAGGAGGGTTAGTTCATGAAAGTAAGACCATCAGTTAAAAAAATGTGTGATAAATGTAAAGTTATCCGTCGTAATGGTCGGGTAATGGTTATTTGTGAAAATCCAAAACATAAACAACGTCAAGGATAATAAAAATTAGGAGGTGTAATTGTAATGGCTCGTATTGCAGGTGTAGATATTCCACGTGACAAACGTGTAGTAATTTCTCTAACTTATATATATGGAATCGGTAAAAATACAGCTAGCGAGGTTTTAAAAGCAGCTGATGTATCAGAAGATATTCGTGTTCGTGATCTTAGCAATGATCAATTAGACGCTATCCGTGTGGAAGTGGATAAATTGAAAGTTGAAGGAGATTTACGTCGTGAAGTAAGCCAAAATATCAAACGTTTGATTGATATTGGTTCATACCGAGGCATGCGTCACCGTCGTGGATTACCAGTTCGTGGACAAAACACGAAAAATAATGCACGTACTCGTAAAGGCCCAGCTAAGGCAATTGCAGGTAAGAAAAAATAATTTAGAAGTAAGGAGGTAAACCTTAATGGCAAGAAAAGTTCAACGCAAACGTCGTGTGAAAAAAAATATCGAGAGCGGAGTAGCTCATATCCGTTCTACATTTAACAACACTATTGTAATGATTACTGATACTCATGGTAACGCAATTTCATGGTCATCAGCTGGATCACTAGGTTTCCGCGGATCAAAAAAATCAACTCCATTTGCAGCTCAATTAGCAGCTGAAGCAGCAGCTAAAGTAAGTATGGAAAATGGAATGAAAACAGTCGAAGTTGCAGTTAAAGGTCCTGGTTCAGGTCGTGAAGCAGCAATTCGTTCTTTGCAAGCAACAGGTTTAGAAGTTACAGCAATTCGTGACGTAACTCCAATTCCTCATAATGGATGCCGCCCTCCAAAACGCCGTCGTGTTTAATTGAGAGCTGCTTCATTTTTTGTAGGTTTGCACTCGATAACATGAACTTAACGTTTTGAAAGGGGTAAATAGCAGAATGATCGAAATTGAAAAGCCAAGAATTGAAACGATTGAGATCAGCGATGATGCCAAGTTTGGTAAATTCGTTGTAGAGCCACTTGAACGTGGATATGGAACAACGTTGGGTAATTCCCTACGTCGTATTTTATTGTCTTCTCTTCCGGGAGCAGCTGTAACAAATATTCAAATTGACAGTGTTTTACATGAATTTTCTACTATTGACGGTGTTGTTGAGGATGTTACAGCAATCATCTTAAATATTAAAAAGTTGGCACTCAAATTATACTCTGAAGAGGACAAGACAATTGAAATCGATGTGAAAGGCCCTGCAGTGGTTACAGCAGCAGACATCATTTTTGATAGTGATGTTGAAATCTTGAACCCTGACTTGTATATCTGTACTGTAGCTGAAGGCGGACACTTCCATGTTCGTATGACAGCTAGAAAAGGTAGAGGTTACGCAAGAGCTGAACACAATAAAAAAGACGATATGCCTATCGGTGTATTGCCAGTCGATTCAATCTACACCCCAGTTAGTCGTGTGAACTATCAAGTTGAAAACACTCGAGTGGGTCAAAAAGACGCTTTTGACAAGTTAACACTTGATGTATGGACAGACGGTTCAATTAGCCCTGAAGAGGCAGTTAGTTTAGCCGCTCGAATTCTAACCGAACACTTGAATATCTTCGTAAATCTAACAGATGAAACACGTAAAGTGGAAATCATGGTGGAAAAAGAAGAGACTCAAAAAGAGAAAAAACTTGAAATGACAATAGAAGAACTTGATTTGTCTGTACGTTCATACAACTGTTTGAAACGTGCTGGAATCAACACTGTACAAGAGTTGACTGACAAATCAGAAGCTGAAATGATTAAGGTACGTAATCTTGGACGTAAATCACTTGAAGAAGTTAAATTCAAACTGAATGAACTTGAATTGGGATTGCGCCACGAAGACTAGTAGTACTGTATCAAGGGAGGATAATATACAATGGGTTACCGTAAATTAGGACGTACAAGCTCTCAACGTAAAGCTATGTTGCGTGATTTAACTTCTGATCTAATCATTAACGAACGTATTGTGACTACTGAAGCTCGCGCTAAAGAAGTTCGCAAAACAACAGAAAAAATGATTACTTTAGGTAAAAAAGGCGATTTAGCTGCTCGTCGTCGTGCTGCTGCATTCGTTCGTAACGAAGTTGCAACAGTTAAAGAAGAAGAAGATGCAATCATCGTTGAATCAGCTTTACAAAAATTATTCGGGGACATTGCACCACGTTATGCTGAACGTCAAGGTGGATACACTCGTATTTTGAAAACTGAAAACCGTCGCGGTGATGGTGCACCAATGGTCGTTATTGAATTAGTATAATTCATTCAACCAGCACTTCATATTTCAGCCAGTTGTTGCAACAATTCTGTTGAGACAACTGGTTGAATAATAAGGAAACAAAATGACGTTCACTTTTTTAGATGTATGATCGGAGTGTTATGATGATGAATAGATAGCAATATCTTTCGAGTCTAGCTCTAAACTTCTCTTAGAGAATCTGTTCTCTAAGAGAGGTACATTCATCAATTAAAGTGATTTTTTTTATTTTAAAGCAGCTGAAAACTGGAATCACTCCTTTTTTCAGTTACTTTAAAGTAAAAAGAAGCAAGTACAGGTACACTAAATTTTCTGAAAAACAAGATGGTCTGTATAGTAGAATAGTGTATAATAATTACGTAATGGACCATGACAGGTGTCAAGACTGATGACGAGTGAAAGGTCTGAGCAACATTATCTGCCTAACAACGTGATCCGTGATGACGTTGTAATCCTAATAGAAGACTTGGGGAGTTAGCCATGAATAAAATCATTACACTAAATAATTTAATATACCAATACAATGAAACGGATCTGCGACCTGCTCTGAACGGAGTATCTTTAGAAATCGAAGAAGGCGAATGGATCGCGATCATTGGACCAAATGGATCAGGAAAATCTACGCTGGCAAAAACGATCAATGGCTTGATTGCTCCAGACAGTGGAGAAGTTTTTGTGGATCAATTAGCGTTATCAGAAGAAAATATTTGGGGAATCCGTGAAAAAGTGGGCATGGTTTTTCAAAATCCGGACAATCAATTTGTAGGATCAACAGTGCAAGATGATGTGGCCTTTGGTTTAGAAAATCAAGCTGTTCCAAGAGACGAAATGCTGCAAAGAGTCGAATCGGCTCTAGGGCAAGTTAAGATGCTGGACTTTAAAGAGCGAGAACCGGCGCGTCTATCTGGAGGACAAAAGCAGCGCGTAGCTATTGCAGGTGTGGTGGCAATAGCGCCTAAAATTATTATTTTAGATGAAGCTACAAGTATGCTGGACCCTCAAGGACGTCAAGAAGTGATTGAAACTGTACAACAGATCAAAGAAAAAGAAAATTTGACCGTTATCTCCATCACGCATGATATTGACGAAGCAGCCAATGCGAACCGTATCTTAGTGATGCAAGAAGGAAAATTAGTGAGAGAAGGCACTCCGCAAGAAATCTTTTCTAACGGAGACCAATTGATCGATATGGGATTGGATTTGCCATTTCCGGAGAAATTGAAAGTGGCTTTGGAAGAAAGAGGCTTAAAAGTTCCCGAAACATACTTAACAGAAGAAGGGATGGTGGAATGGTTATGGACATTACTTTCGAAAAAGTAGGGTACACATACCAAAAAGGCACACCATTCGAAAGCCGAGCGTTATATGATATTGATTTTGCTATTAAAGATGGCAGTTATACTGCTCTCGTTGGACATACTGGAAGCGGAAAATCCACGATATTGCGTCATTTGAACGCATTGAACAAACCGACTGAAGGTAAAGTCGTTATTGGAGACCGTGAAATCATCTCAACGACCAATAATAAAAATCTCAAAAGCATCCGTAAAAAGGTTGGAATCGTCTTTCAATTTCCTGAATCGCAATTGTTTGAAGAAACGATTGCCAAAGATATTGCTTTTGGACCAAAAAACTTTGGTGCTACTGAAGAAGAAGGTATCGAAATTGCTAAGCGTATGCTGCCGTTAGTGGGATTGGATGAGACTTACATGGAACGTTCACCATTCGACTTGTCAGGCGGACAAATGCGCCGTGTAGCGATAGCTGGTGTGTTGGCAATGGAACCGGAAGTATTGGTGTTGGACGAGCCGACTGCTGGATTAGATCCAAAAGGGCGCAAAGAAATGATGGACATGTTCTATCGACTGTATCAAGAACAAGGTATGACTATTGTCTTAGTGACTCACCAAATGGAAGATGTAGCCAATTACGCCAATCACGTCATCATTTTAGAACAAGGTACCGTTGTGAAAGAAGGTCCTCCTCGTGAGATCTTTCAAAATGAAGCATGGTTGGAAAGCAAACAATTGGATGTTCCGGCAACTGTATCTTTTGCAAGTCGTTTAGAAGAGCGTCTGGGGCTGAAGTTAGAGGAAATACCGTTGACTACAGATGAATTGGCAGATCAATTAGTAGCCCAATTAGCCGCCCAGTTAGCCGTTGATGCATTCGAAGGCGGTGATGCCAAATGATGGAGAAATTGATTTTTGGACGTTACATTCCCGGAAATTCCTGGATACACCGATTGGATCCTAGAGCGAAACTGATCAGCACGATCCTGTTTATTTTCGTGATCTTTTTGGCTAACAATTGGCAAACGTATTTGCTCTTATTCATTTTTGTATTGACCGCTGTCTTATTATCGAAAATCAAATTCAGCTTCTTTATCAATGGGATCAAACCCATGATTTGGCTGATCCTGTTTACCGTGATTTTACAGGTGTTCTTCACTGGAGGGGGAGAAGTTTACTTCCAGTGGTGGATTTTGATGCTGACTTCTCAAGGATTGCTGAACGGGGTCTTTATTTTCTGTCGTTTCGTGTTGATCATCTTCATGTCGACACTGTTAACACTGACTACAATGCCACTGTCCTTAACAGACGCTTTAGAGTACCTGATGCGTCCGCTGACCGCTTTGAAGGTTCCAGTGTATGAGATTGCTTTGATGCTCTCTATAGCGCTTCGTTTCGTTCCTACGTTGATGGATGAAACGGAGAAGATCATGAACGCCCAACGAGCTAGAGGGGTAGATTTTGGGGAAGGAAATGTCTTCCAGCAAATGAAATCCATCGTTCCGCTGCTGATTCCTTTATTCGTAAGCTCATTCAATCGTGCTGAGGATTTAGCAACTGCTATGGAAGCCAGAGGATACAGCGGCGGCGAAGGTCGTACGAAATTCCGTAAGTTGGACTGGAGTGCTTCAGATACTCTAGTGATGCTCACTTTTGCAGTGTTGACCGCTGCTTTAGTCTTTTTAAGAAATTAATAAGTAGTGACCGCAACAAAAATTGCCCGACTCATGAGACGCTTCCAACGCTGTTTGTTGTATGAGGCGTCTTTTTTAATGAGTAAAGCGTCTTTAGTCTTTAGTGCAGAGAGACAGCACAGACAAATCTTGCTCTGCTTAAAGAGCTTGACGTTTTTACGTTACTAAATAAGCCTTAAAATCTGGAAAAAGGAACGCAAAAATAGTTTGTGTTCCTTTTTAAATAAAAACGCCTAGAAAAAGGCACATAAATACTTGTTGCGTGACCTTTATAAGCTAAAACATCTAAAAAGGGCACGCAAATCAAATCAGTCAATATATAGCGTACTTTTTATATAGAAAAAAGAGTCACTAAAAGATATCAAGGAGGCAGCACATGGAAAGCTATCGTTACAAAGTATTATTGCAATATGATGGAAGCCAATTTGTAGGATTCCAAATACAACCAAATGGTCGTACAGTCCAAGGGGACATTGAGAAAGCTTTGAACATCATGACTAAAGGACAAACGATCAGACTGCGCAGCGCTGGACGTACCGACTCGGGTGTCCATGCTAAAGGACAAGTGATTCATTTTGATTACCCGTTTTATTTGCCGCCTAAAAATATGCTGCGAGCCTTAAACAGTCTAACCACAGATGAACTGACTTTTTATTCTGCGGAAATTGTGGACACTGACTTTCATGCTCAATACTCGACAGCAGGGAAGAAGTATCAATACCGTGTGGATATCAATCAGGTCATGAGTCCATTTAAACGCTTATATGCCTTACATCACCCTTATCGTATTGATATGGAAGCTTTAGAGGTTGCTCTAAACGACCTTGTCGGAGAGCATGATTTTACGAGTTTTTGTGCCAGCAATAGTGGCAAAGAAGATAAAGTACGTACCGTTTATGAAGCGAAAGTCGAAAAAGATGAGCTGAATGGCGAATTGATTTTTACCTTTAGAGGCAATGGATTCTTGTACAACATGGTGCGAATCTTTATCGGCACGTTGTTGCAAATTGCTGACGGGTTGCGCCCTGCTGATGATATCAAGCGTCTTCTAGAAGTCAAAGACCGCAATCAAGCTGGTCCTACTGCTGCTGCTCATGGGTTGTACATGATGGAGACTTTTTATGACAAGCAGGAAGCGACTAAAGGAACGATCTTTGAGGCTGTAGAGGAAGAAGTTAAATAGTCGAAAACGAAGCGTTATTTTGCTAAAATAGGCTCAATGGACGGAAATCAAGTCCATTATAACGGATTAAAGGAGTTCTTAAGATGAAATGGATCGCACTGATTTTAACGGCATTTCTATTTGCCGGATGCAGTACGCAGGAAGAAACTGGTTCAACGGACAGTACAGCCTCTCAAGTAGCGTCAAGTTCTCCAGCAGCGGAAGAAGACTTGGCACCAGTACCTGAAGAGGAACTGGATTCTGCAGACTCTATCCAATCACCAGACTATCCTGAACTTACTGTCATTCAAGAAAAGATTGATCTGGAGACTGTAGAAAGTTATTTGATGACGGATAATCAAGGAACCAGAGTCATGATTTTTGTGGAAGACGGCGAACAAGCGTATAAAAGTATCTACATTAAATCGGATAATCGGTTGAAGTTAGTGAATCTCAAATCCGATGAATTGATGATAGATGAAGAATGGATGGAGTAAATTACTCTAATGTGGAGCAGTGCAATCGTTCTTCATCCTCCAGCATCGGTAAAGAAAGATATTTTTACTCATCAACATCAAATGGTTAATTAAATGGTCTGTGCCGCTGATTGGCTGGTAAGTATCCGGTAAATAACTGGATTCATACCAGTCAGCTTTTTTTGATTCGCTCATAAAAGGAAGTACTGAGACCTTGTCAGTACCTCATAAAAGACGTAGACTGTTTAGAAAGGAAGTGAGTGCGTATATGCGCTACATCAAAGAAGAATTATTAACGTTTCGCCGACCGGAAAAAGACGATTGGGCGCAGATTATTGCTCCTATGGCAGGAATGGCATTCTGTTTGCTGTTCGGCTACTTTATTGGGAAAGTTTCCTTAGGGGGATTGATGACGCTAGGGTTATTTGTCTTTTTTTACTATGAACAGATGCCATTGCGTCTGCTATTAAAGAGGCTGGTTTTAGTTGGTCTTTTGCTGCTGTTTGTGATGTTTGTCTCCTTACTGTGTTGGCATTTCCAATGGACTGCTCCTATGGTTATAGGTAGCTTAGCTTTTCTTTGCCGTCTCTTTTTTCGGCTTTATGGGATGCAAAAACCAGGGGCCCTTTTTGTCATCTTATTATCAGCTGTTGGGGTAGGAATCGAATCCAATTTTCAATCCATGGTAGGAATTATGGGAGCCATGTCACTAGGCGTTACCTTAGGGATTATCCTAGCTGTCGTCGTGCACTTCACAGAAAGGAATAGTTCAGACTACCAAATAGACAAATCGAATCTTAAAGAAAGAATTAACCGAGATCCAGGTGCCTTGATGGATGCCCTGTTCTACGCCGGCACGCTCTTTTTTGCTGTTTATTTAAGTATGGGAATCGGACTGGATAAACCTTCTTGGATGATTTTCTCCTGTGCAGGAATTTTACAGGTGAAAAACATACGAGCTATGATGAACCGCAACATCCAGCGGATTTCTGGAACCGTTCTAGGCTTGATCGTTGCCAGTATGATTACTGCTTTCCCAATGTCTCAACTCATGCAAATTTTCATTGTGGTTGCTCTTTATGGGACGCTGCAATATTGTATGCGTGTTAACTATGCTTTAGGAATATTTGTTTCTACCCCTATGGCTATCCTGCTGACGACTATGATCTCTAATAAACTGACAGTCACTTCAGCTATCTCCAACCGGCTGATTGGTATTGTTCTTGGCTGTATTTTAGGTGTCACGGCTGCTTGGGTGATGGTAACCACTCTGAAATTTTATAACCGAAAATGGGACTTGGATCTTGAAAAATCAGAAGAAAATGAAAATCAATAAGTGTATTAAAAAATAGTGCAGAGCGTGAACTGTAATGAATTCTAAAAATTAGAGTAGTTCAATTAAATAAGTTAAGCAGTTGCTTGGCTGGAATGTTTTCGGAAATTGACCGGATTCATTCCGGCCAATTTTGTTTTAATCCAATCATTATGGTAATCATCGGTATAGTTTTTATTTTAAAAGGTCATTTTTTTGTATACCGATTCCGTTTAAAGCAATAAATAAAACAAAGTTGTCTTTATGGAGGGCAGAAATTGAAGGATTAAATAGAAAAAAATTGCACTTAAACGTTTATATACCAAACTTTCTGTAAGCAAATTTAAAACATACGGAAGAAACTTCTAAGGATTCATCTCGGAAAATTACAAAATACCTTTGTGAGAATTGGATAATTGACTTACAATAAATACGTTGTTATCGAACGGGCCTGTTCATAATTCAACTAGAAACCCCTATTGCTGAAAAAGTGAAGGTGGTTATTTAGGAGGAAATTATGCATTTATTAAATAAAAAATTACTGGTGCTGACATTTGCAAGTACGTTGATACTAACAGCGTGTAGGACAAATGAAGCTACCAGCCAAGACGCTTCTGAAAGTACGACAGAAACTTCTGCGAATGAATCTGCAGAAGCGGCTTTTCCATTAGCTACGACCAATGAGGAAGAAGCAATTGATGGAGGCGTATTAAACTATGCCTTAGTCACAGATACGCCATTCCAAGGAATCATGAGTCCTGAATTCAAAGCGAATGCGTATGATGCTCAATTACTCAGCTTCAATATGGAACCCATGTTTTCAATCGATGAAAGCTTCCGCTTGAGCAATGACGGATATGCGACTTATGAATTTGATGAAGCGAATAATCAAGTAACAATCCGGTTGACTGAAGAGCTCAATTGGTCTGACGGCGAACCGATTACTTCGGAGGATTTGGTATTTCCTTATGCAGTGCTAGGCCACCCTGACTATCCTGGAACGAACTTTGGAGAAGCTTATTTGAACATTGCGGGAATGGAAGCTTACAACAAGGGAGAAGCAGAGACGATTTCAGGCATTACCGTGGTGGACGATTTGACCATTGAAATCGAGTACTTAAAAACGACGCCATCTCTCTTACAGTCTGGTGGGGGAATCTGGGAGTATCCGATGCCGAAACATCACTTGGAAGGCATCGAAGTAGCGGATATGCCGTCTGCTCCTGAAATTCGGGAAAATCCCGTTGGAACAGGTCCTTTCAAAGTTGAAAGCATCGTTCCAGGCGAATCCGTCCATTATGTGGTCAATGAGCACTATTGGAAAGGTGAACCGGGAGTTGCCGAAGTAGTGGCCGAAACCGTACCAACCTCTACGATTTCCATTGCGATGGAAAATGGGGAATACGACATTGCCAGCATGCCAGCCGGTGAGTATGATGCCTACAAAGATTTAGAAAACATCGCTTTGTTGGGGCAACCGGACACTCAATATTCTTATTTAGGCTTTAAAATGGGTAAATGGAATGAAGAAGAAGGCATCAACGTTCTTGACCCGGATGCAAAACTAGCTGATAAAGAATTGCGACAAGCCATCGCTTATGCGATTGACAACGATGCCGTCGGAGAACAATTCTACAACGGCTTACAAATGAGAGCCACTTCACCTATTGCACCAGCTTATGAGGAATACCATAATGCTGAATTGACAGGCTACTCGTACAATCCTGAGAAAGCGATGGAACTACTGGATGAAGCCGGTTATGTGGATACCAATGATGACGGCTTTAGAGAAACTCCAGTAGGCGAAGAACTCGTTATTAATTACGCAGGAATGTCTGGTAGCGAGGAAGCAGAACCGATTACCGACTACTACATCCAACAATGGGAAGCGGTCGGCTTGAATGTCGATTTAGTCGATGGTCGATTGATGGAATTTCAAGATTTCTATAACCGCGTGCATGTAGACGATGAAGCTATTGATATGTACAAAGGAGCTTGGAGTACAGGTTCTGACCCTAACCCAAGTGGTTTATACGGACCAAGAGAAATTTACAACTATCCACGTTGGGCAACAGAAGAAAATACTCAATTGCTGGACAATATCTCTTCTCAAGAAGCCTTTGACCATGAGTACCAAATTAATGCCTATCACGAGTGGCAAGCTTATTTCATGGAAGAAGTCCCTGCATTGCCATTACTAAACCCTACAGAGCTGATTGCGGTGAATAATCGTGTGAAAAACTACGATATCACTCGAGGCAATCCAAACGGTTGGGAAGTAGTAGAATTAACGGCGGTGGAACCCGCTCAATAGAAATAATAAAAACAGGAGCTGATACCAGATCAGTTCCTGTTTTTTTACATAAAAAAATAAAAAACGAACAAAATGTTTCGTCTTTTATTTTAAAGATATTCTTTTGTCGTAAAATTTTAAAAACTTGTATAATTACCCCCAATCCAAATAGTGTCATCAGCAGAAAAACATCAATGATTCGGCTGATGACTTTGTTCGCAATATTATCAAAAACATCTAAATAAGATCCAGCATTATAATGACTTCCGAGATCTAATAGTATCATTCCAACAAAAGCGAATAAAGCAGTTGCTACAACAGCACCAACAATTCCCCACAGTCCAAAACTAGTAAAATATTGGATAATTTCTTGACCTGAGGCGAAACCGGCTCCGACGAAAACACCCATAAACGCCATCACGATTCTGAAAACTTTTTTCTGATTTTTCAAAATACACGCCTCCTTTTAGAGTCTATCGTATACTATTATTTTTTCTAATTCCATTTTTTTGATTGAAGAAAGAAGGAAGCGGAAGCTTCTAGAGTTGAAAAAAAGAGGGGAGACTCACACGGCTAAGTTGTTCAAAAAAAAGACTTAAAGAATCACTTTTTTATCTTTCAAATCATTGACATTTGACTTGAAAAAAGTTAAGATATTATATGGTATTGTTTGCCCCATGATGAGCCCCGGAAACTTATTATGCATTCAAACAAACAGAAGAATATGGAGGAAATTAACGTGCGTACAACTTATATGGCTAAACCAAGCGAAGTAGAACGTAACTGGTATGTAATCGATGCTACTGATATCCCATTAGGTCGCTTATCTACTGTCGTTGCATCTATCTTACGTGGAAAAAATAAACCAACTTACACTCCTCATGTTGATACAGGGGACTTTGTAATTGTAATCAATGCAGATCAAGTAAAATTAACAGGTAAAAAAGCAACTGACAAAATTTACTCTCGTAACATCGATGGTAACCCAGGTGGATTGAAACAAATCTCTGCTGGTGCATTACGTGCTAAAGACTCTCGTAAATTAGTTGAATTGTCTGTAAAAGGTATGCTTCCTAAAAACACTTTGGGACGTAAACAAGGCATGAAATTACACGTTTACGGCGGCTCAGAACACAGCCACCAAGCACAACAACCAAAAACTTTAGACATTACAGACTTAATTTAAGGAGGGAATTTCATTGGCACAAGTACAATATACTGCAACAGGACGTCGTAAAAACTCAACTGCACGTGTACGCCTAGTACCAGGTACAGGTAAAATCATGTTCAACAAAAAAGATATCGCTGAATATCTTCCATACGAAAGTTTACATGTTATTGTAAAACAACCTTTAGAAGTAACTGAAACTACAGGTAACTACGATATCATCATCAACGTTAATGGTGGTGGATACGCTGGACAAGCTGGAGCAGCTCGTCACGGTATCGCTCGCGCATTGTTAGAAGTAGATCCTTCTTTCCGTGCACCATTAAAATCAGCTGGTCTATTAACACGTGACCCTCGTATGAAAGAACGTAAAAAACCAGGTCTTAAGAAAGCTCGTAAAGCTTCTCAATTCTCAAAACGTTAATTCGTTACTATATCAACGTTTCAAGACACTTTCCATTTTTTGGAAGGTGTCTTTTTTTTGTAGTGACTGAAAACATGACTGAATGGACTAAAAATTGACCTGTTGTGCAAACTTCTCAGCGGTGTTTTCCAGTGCTCTTTTAGTCATATGTCCGTATACGTCCATGGTGATTTGGACAGTAGAATGACCCAAACGTTCTTGGATTTCTTTCATGCTCGCCCCACTTTCAATTAATATAGAGGCATGTGTATGACGAAAGCCGTGTACTGTAATTTTGTGCAACATGGGATTAAACTTTAGAACTTTCTCCACAATAGTATCAGGATACTTCATGTATAAAGGCTCATTAAAGGCATAATTGGAAAAGCGATTGAAAACAGGCTGAGTTTTTTGAAATTGATTTATACCAAGTTGCAACAACTCTTGTGCTTGAGCATTTTTCCATCTTTTCAAGATAGAGACCGTTTTACCATCGAGAGATATAGTTCGGATGGATTTTTTTGTTTTTACTTCACTCAACTGTTGTTTTCCATCCAAGTAAGATATATTTCGCTTTACGCTCAATGTCTTCCGTTCAAAATCTATGTCTGACCAGTTAAGAGCGATTAACTCACCCTTTCTTAAACCGGAAAAAGCTAAAACCCTAAATATGGCTAATTCTTTGAGCCCAAAATGTTTGGTTAACGTACCAAAAAAAGATTGGAGTTCGTTGGTATCATAGAAGTTTTTGTCAACTTGGTCTAATAGTTGGTCCTTGGTCACTTTTTTCCGAGGCATCTGTACAAATCGGATAGGGTTGTCTGATGTATATTTTAATCGTACGGAATAGTCAAGAACTCTTTGTACACATGATTTCAATACTTTAAAATTTGTATAGTAGGTGCTCCATTCATTGACTACTTGCTGGCAGTAACCTAATGTAATGGAATCAACTGACTTATCTCCAAATTTCGGCAAAATATATTTGTCGAATTGCTGCATAGTCCTATCCAATGTTATTGGACGGACTGTGTTTTGATACCCAATTTTCCATTCATTAAATACATCAAAAAAAGTAGCTGTTTCTTTTTTTGAAAATGTTCCTTTTGATAGTTCTAATCTTAATTTCGCCAGTTCAAATTCGGCTTCAGCTTCAGAAGAGAACCCTCTTTTTGTGATGGACTCTCTTTTTCCGGTGGAAGGATTTATACCGATATAATGAGAAAACCAATATGTTGTTTTGCCTGTTCTTTTTCCCTTGTATTCTTTTACCTTTGTCATAATGATGACCCCTTTTCTAATGTAATGGAATTCTGACCACGCCTTTTGGTTGAATTCGCTTATCATAGATAAAAGGATTCAAAAATATAACACTTCGATGTTCGACCACAGTTCTATGTTCATCCACCGGTAGAATTTTTACTAATATTTCCCCCTTTCAAAGTACATTATATAACATCTATTACTATATAACCTATGCTACATCAAATATTTATCGTTACAGAAGCAAAGGTCATCGTGATATTATAGAATTTCTTTTTGCTTGAACAGGGCTCGAACAGGTTAAGTTAAAATTTGGGGCATATTTTTCCAACTCTATGAATAGAATAGGAAAAACTAAAAGGAGAAATGCCCAATGAATGATTTTGGAAAAGTGATGGATACATATTTGAAAGAAATGGAACAACGAATTACGGAGAAATTAACTCAACAATTGGAGAATACTTCTCATAAAAAAGCTGAAAAAATGTGGATGAATAAAACAGAATGTGCGAAGTATTTAGGAGTTTCCTTTAAAACATTAGATAAATTTATGAAAGAACATTCCAATTTTCCGTCTACGAACATATCGGGAGCTATTCGATTTAATGCCAAACGAGTGGATGAATGGTTTGAAATACATGACGAGATGATTAAAATGAGAAATAGAAAGCGTGCATCTTAATTTCATGAAATTAAATAAGGAGAAAAAGAGGGGACGCTATGGAGTGATTCAGCCTTTTTTAATATCTACAATTTTACAGAGAAGAGAGTCGCCCTCAAAGCACGCGTACATCGCATGATGTATACCTGCATAGTATTGCTATTAAGTTAAGGTGGATATAGCATAGGGTGGCTCATCAGATGTGTTTTTTTGTGTAGGATTTAATGAAGCTGTCGTATAATAAAGGTAGAAAAGAAACGAGGAGCGGTGGATGATGACAAATAAACTGAAAAGAATCGGAAAAAGCCTAATGGTCGAAGTTCCTGACGGAATCGTAGAGCATTTGGGATTGGAGGAAGGAGATATATTAAACTTCTCCGTGCACGGAGACAGCATGCTGGTTGCTAAGAAAGGGCAATCCGAAATGAAAGACTTCATGGATTTAGTCCGGAAGATTACCGACGAGAACGATGAAGTGTTTAGAGCATTGAAGGATAGATGAAGAAAGGAGGGAAGGACATGAGAGAGAAACCGTACAGGTCATTTGGACCGGACACGAAACGGAAAAGGCCTCGAAGCAGGAATAAGTATGAGTGGCTCAAAAAAATGGAGATAAAGAGGGGGTACCCTATCGGGGAAGTTGGTAACCGTGTGTGGCTGGATGTTGAGGACCATTCGAAAGGCTTCTACGAACTGAATGAGGAGGGGAATGAAATCCAGTGGTATCCAGACCCTGAACCAGTCAGAGATGAAAAGAAAGAGGATGAAGTTTAACTATAACAATACGACGGTCCTTGATACGAATAGATAATTGTAAGATATAGACCGTCTTACATGGCATAACTGATTGGCTTTGCTGCTTGATTAAGATGAATAGTGAAGAGAGAACCGAGTATGGGTTCTTTTTTATTTGGTGATGGATAAAAAAAAATTTTGCTACTTGCGTTGACGTGATTAGCTTAGTAAAAGAAAGGATGATTACATGCTGATTTTAGACAACGGCTGTTATTGGTTCAAAGTTGAGAGGATAGATATTAAGCAAGGTGTGTACGAAGTTGTTCCTGTCAATATGTGTGGGGCCTCAGATGGTGGTCGCCTCTATAGAAACCCCGCTATGAAGAAAAGCAAGAGTTCACGCTTCGCCAGGTAAGGGTATGTGAGGTTTATCAAGAAACGGAAGACCGGCTCATCTAAAGAAGGAATCGCAATTCGGGGAAATAGTCCGAAAGAAAGCATAAGAGTATCTGTTATTGAACAGGTACTCTTTTTCCGTTTTAGTAATTATATTTTACTTGAAGGTAGGTGTGTTGATAGTTTTCTTTTAACTATATAGAAAAAGAACTCAAGCGTTATACTTCCATAAATAACGGTCACTATTATTCTATGAGATTCAATATGATTTGAATAAAAGTCTATAGAACTCCATACAATTACTTTAAGGAGGTGATAGGATGGAAAAAGGTTTGGAAGAACAAGTCCCTGAATGGATTGAAAACGTAATTTCTGCTCAAGTTGAAAAGTACTATAATGAACTCATTATTCAAAATAAGAAGTACTTGAACAAAAAAGAAACGTGTGTGTATCTTGGAATATCATATGCTACTGCAGAAAAGTATATTTTTCCAATTACACCGCACCTTAAATTTGGTAAGACGATTAAATATGACAAGGTAGATATTGACCAGTGGGTGAAAGAAAATAAATTATTTCAAATATAAGCATGAAAAGAGCATGGGACTTTAAAGGTCTCATGCTTTTATTTGTTGTTTGTAGATTAGATGGACAACTTGTGTATATATAATCAAGAAGTTCCTAAGAGAACAATTTCTACTTTTTTGTGAGTTGAATATGTCTCTGTATAAGCGCAAAGTGCGTATTGAATAATTTGAAGGAAGCATCATAATTCTTAAAATGAGATATTTGGTAGAGACGCTTGCATTCCGCAAGAGTCATATATCTTTTGAGTGGTTTCTTGATATTCTTTGAAGAAGAGTAGATTCTGAATTGCATGGGATATAGACCAAGGCGTGCATTCTTCATCATATTTTTTGTTGTCATAGTTGAATAATCAACCATGATGGAATCTTCTCCATCTTCGTCAATAATAAGATGAGTGAGATGTGAAGTAAGATATGCGGCTAATTTGTTAACTTGGATAATAGTCTGTGTATGTACTGTCCCATTCTTCCATTTCTTTATAAGAACTGATTCAATGTCAGCGGTTATTTCTTTGTTGCAACGGAGCAACACATGCATGTGCCAGGAACCTGACAAATGTGGTTCCCTAACCACGATGTAGTCAAAGGAACAATTGCTTTTTAATTGATTACTAATACGCTTCATGTAATTACGAAAATCAGACGATAATCCATCTGGATTCAGAAAAGGATTTGCATAAGTAAGGGTCAAAAAAAGTTCCTGATTATCACCAGAAAAGTTATTCAATATCAGCCAATTCAATTCTCTACGAGTACGATAAAAGGTTGATTCATTTTGTGTTCGTTCTGTATTATGAATGTATTCTTTTTTTTCGTTCCCCGTGGGGTCAAGGTAAGTGTCCTTGTCGATTCTTTTTACTTTTTCTATCGGTTGCACATATGTTTGTTCTTTTTTGTGTGTTGCATTGTTCTCTGGGTATTTTGTATATCGGATGTCCACATTGTTCAAGGTGGGTATTACCTTTACAAAATCTTTGTCCAGTATGGTCAGTTGCTTAATATTTTCTTTATTTAACATTCCATTCACCCTTTGCTTTATTAGATAACTTAATATAGACAAGAGGTGTTAATAAAATTCCGTATGAATGCTCGAGAATGGTTCGAGCACTTGAGAATCAATTTAGCCTATTTTTAATTATGTATGTAGTAATAATTTTGAACTTAATATTCGAATAAATGATAGAATAGAAATATAGAATGGGACAGAAAGGAGAATTGATGTGAATAAGAAGAACTTATCGGAACAAGACATATGCTTACGATACATAACGCCTGCTCTTGAAGAAGCAGGATGGGACAAAATGAAACAAATTAGGACAGAATACACCTTTACAGACGGAACGGTTATCGTTCGGGGAAACGTGACGACACGTGGAGAAAGAAAGCGTGCGGACTACTTTTTATCTTACAAACCCAACATTCCTCTTGCTATTGTTGAAGCGAAAGATAATAAACATCGTTTAGGAGATGGTATGCAGCAAGCGATGGACTATGCGGAAAGGCTGGACATTCCATTCGCCTACAGTTCGAATGGAGATGGATTCATCGAACACGACTTCACAACTGGGATGGAAACCGAGATTCGCTTGGACGAATTTCCGTCACCAGAACGTCTTTGGCAACGTTATAAAAAGTATAAAGGGATAGACACTCCTGAAAAAGAACAAATCGTTTCAGAACCGTTCTACTATATGACGGGGTACAATGCTCCACGTTACTACCAACGGGTAGCTGTTAACCGTGTCGTGGAAGCTGTTGCTCAAGGGAGGAACCGGATGTTGTTGCTGATGGCCACCGGAACTGGAAAAACCTATACCGCATTTCAGACTATCTGGAGGTTGTGGCAAAGTGGGAAAGTGAAACGGGTGCTGTATTTGGCAGACAGGAATATCCTTATTGACCAAACCATGATTAATGACTTCCGACCATTTGAAGGAGCCATTACCAAAGTACAGAATCGTCATTTAGATAGTTCTTATGAAATTTACATGGCACTGTACCAACAGTTGGTTGGAGAAAATGGTGATAGAATCTTTGAAGAGTTCCAACCAGACTTCTTTGATTTAATTATTATTGATGAAGCACATAGAGGGTCAGCAAAAGAAGACAGTCAATGGAGACAAATTCTGGACTACTTCCAATCCGCGATTCAAATCGGGATGACGGCTACCCCAAAAGAAACAAAAGAAGTAAGTAACATCGATTATTTTGGTGAACCTATTTATACTTATAGTTTGAAACAAGGAATACGAGATGGCTTCTTGGCTCCTTACAAGGTTCTTCGAGTAGGAATGAATGTTGACCTGGAGGGTTATCGTCCTACAAAAGGAATGACTGATATAAACGGTGAAATCGTAGAGGACAGAGAATACAATACGAAAGACTTTGACCGGAGCTTAGTGATTGATGAACGGACGAAGGAAGTCGCCAAACGAATTACGGAATTTTTGAAGACAAATGACCGATTTATGAAAACCATCATTTTCTGCGTAGATATTGACCATGCAAACCGGATGCGATTAGCCTTGATTCAGCAAAATGCGGACATTGTGAAAGAACACCCCAATTACATTATGAAAATAACTGGAGACGATAAGGAAGGGAAAGCCCAACTGTCTAACTTTATTGCTGTGAATTCTCCCTTTCCCACAATTGCCGTGACGAGCGAATTGCTCTCAACAGGTGTGGATGCCAAGATGTGTAAACTCATTGTGGTAGATAAGGAAATTCAGTCCCAAATCATGTTCAAACAAATATTAGGACGTGGAACGCGTATTCGGGAAGAAGATGGGAAAATGTATTTCACCTTCATGGATTTCCGAAATGTTTCCCGTATGTTTGCTGACCCCGAGTTTGACGGAGACCCAGTACAAATTAAAATTGTTGATGCAGGTGAAATTATCCCCCCAGACTCAGAAGATGAGACCAGTGAGGGTGAAGACACTGGAGTAGTTTACGGGCTGGGAGGTGCAGATATTCCGAATGGCGAAGAAGATGAACTCGAAGAACATCAACAAAAGTACCACATCAATGGTGTACTGGTTACAATTTTGAATGAACGAGTTCAGTATGTGGATGTAAACGGGAAACTCATTACAGAATCAATTCGTGATTATTCAAAGAAACACATTCTGGAGCATTACGAAACAATGGATACTTTTATCAAGCGATGGAATTCAGAAAATAAAAAACAAGCCATCATCGAAGAATTAAAAGAAGAAGGCGTGTTGTTGGATGCGTTGCAGGATGAAGTTGGAGTAGACCTTGACCCGTTTGACCTTATTTTACACATTGCTTATGATAAGAAACCATTGACTCGTTCTGAACGTGCGAATAATGTCAAAAAACAAGGGTATCTTTATCAGTATTCTGAAGTAGCCCAAAAGGTTCTTCAAGCATTGCTGGATAAGTATACAGATGCAGAAATCGTAGATTTTAATGATACTAAAATTTTGGAGCTGCAACCCTTCACTGAAATAGGGACGCCCATAAAATTAGTAAGAGCTTTTGGAAATAAGAAGAAATTTATGGCAGCAGTAAAAGATTTAGAAAAAATGTTGTATGCTTGATTGAATACTCATCAAAAAATAGGTATAATATTCATGAAATGACATGGATATTATACTTATTTTTGAATGAGGAGAAGTGATATGGATACACGATTAGCTTTACTGATAGATTATGTGCAAGTGAAAGGCTTTCCCAAAAGTACTGCACCGTTGTTGCATGAATTATTGAAGGTGACGAGCAGAGACGGAAAAATTGTGGTAAATGCTGCATTGAAGCGTGAAATCAGTGGAAAGATTCAGATTACCGTTGGAAGTATCGATAACCTGATATCTAAAATGAGTGAAGAGAGATTATTGCTTCGAATTGACAGAGGGATGTATGAACCGGTTAGCGAGCTCAAAAGCCTGTTTCAAGAATCAGATGTTTTGGAGATGACTATCATCTATTCTGATGATGAGAAGCAGATAACGATACAAGGAGGAAAAGGGAAATGGGTTTAGGGAATTTTATCAAGAGTATCCAAAATATCATGAGGAAGGACAAAGGTGTAGGAACCAACGATGTATTAATATTAGAACAATTGGTTTGGCTCTTGTTCCTGTATATATACGATTATAAAGAAGAAGAATGGGAACTCCACGAAGATAACTTCCAATCCATTATTCCAGAAGAGCTACGGTGGCGAAATTGGGCAGTTGACGAGAAAGATGGCAATGTTCTAACAGGCGATGCACTCTTATCTTTTATCGATTTACAACTATTGCCAACATTGAAAACACTTGAAATTGATGAAACAATCGAGAAGAGAAAAGCCATTGTGAAGAGTATCTTTGAAGACTCGAATAACTACATGAAAAACGGGACCTACTTGCGTCAATTGGTGAATCTCATCAATCAAATGAACTTTGATGAAATAGAGGAACGTCATGCCTTTAATGACATATATGAGGAACTTTTACGTGGCTTGCAAACTGCTGGGAACAATGGACAATATTTTACCCCACGGGCACTAACTGAGTTTACTGCAGAGATGATAGATATTAAAATCGGTGATACAGTTGCGGATTATGCCGCTGGAACCGGTGGTTTCTTAACCAGTGCCTATAAAATTTTAGAAAAACAAGCGAAGACAGTGGAAGACTATAAAATCATTAACGAAAGTATTTTCGGAGCAGAAAAATTCCATCTTCCTTTTTTGTTGGGCGTGACAAATTTAATGTTGCACGGAATTAATACTCCTAACCTGGAACATAAAAACTCGTTTTCTGAAAACGTACTGGAGTATAGAGAACAGGATAAAGTTTCTGTTATCTTGATGAATCCGCCGTTTGGCTCTAAATCAGAGGATAGCAGTATCCAAATGAATTTCCCAAAAGAATTCCAAACCTCAGAAACGGCTGACTTGTTCATGGCTTTAATAATGTATCGTTTAAAGAAGGACGGACGTTGTGGAGTGATTTTGCCAGATGGATTCATGTATGGGGACGGCGTGAAGCAAAGATTGAAAGAAAAGTTATTCAATGAATATAACCTGCACACAATTGTACGATTGCCAGGCTCCGTTTTTGCACCATATACAACCATTGCAACAAATATCCTGTTTTTTGAAAATAATCAAACAGGAACAAAAGAAACTTGGTACTATGAATTGCCGTTGCCAGATAGTTACAAAGCTTTTTCAAAAACAAAACCTTTACTTTCCAATCATTTCGATACCGTAAGAACATGGTGGGACAATAGGGAAGAGTCAGAGTATAGTTGGAAAGTAAGTAAAGAAGATATTATCAAAAGAAATTATGATTTAGACATGAAGAATCCAAATAAGCCCATAGAAAAAATATATAACCCAGGGGAATTGTTAGAAAAATATGATGAAGTAAATAAAAAAATATCAAAACTTCAAGATGCGCTACTTGAAGAGTTAGGAAAATTCTTATAGGAGGTGAATAATTTGAATATTTACCAAGAACATTTTAAAACAATATTTAGCACGAAAAAAAATATCCGAGCTTTAAAAAATGAGGTACTGAATTTAGCAATTCAGGGAAAGTTAGTAGAACAACGCACTGAGGATAAACCAGCCAGTGAATTAATTGAAATGATTCAACTTGAAAAGGAACAATTAATAAGGGATAAAAAAATAAAAAAAGAAACGTTATCCCGTAATATAGTAAGAAAAGAAATGCCATTTATAATTCCAAAAAAATGGGAATGGGTAAGGTTAGGCGATGTTGCGGTAATAAAAGGCGGAAAAAGAATCCCCAAAGGGTATCATTATTTTGAAGAGAAGACAGAACACGTGTACTTGCGTGTAACAGACATGAAAAAAGGAACTATCGATTTAAAAGGATTGAAATACATTGACGATGAAGTCTTTGAAAAAATAAAGAATTACACTATAAGTAAAGAAGAACTTTATATTACCGTTGCTGGAACTATTGGTGATATAGGGACAATACCAGAGGAAGTCCACAACATGAGCCTAACCGAAAATGCAAATAAAATCATGCCTATCAAAATTAATAAATTTTTCCTAAAATATTTCTTAGAATCTGGATTTGTGCAAAATCAGATGAAAGAAAAAACAACTCAGATGGCGCAACCAAAACTTTCTATTAGGAACATACAGGACATCATTTTCCCTATTGCATCTTTAGAAGAACAAGAAAAAATTGTGTGCAAAATTGATACATTGATGTCTGAAATCGACCAACTCGAATTATTACTTGATAAAAAAAATAGTTTGGAAAAAGCTATTCCGAAAGCCGTTGTTTCCGCAATAGCTAAATGTAAAGATGAAGATGAGCTAAGAACTAATCTGGTAAGGGTTATTAACCATTTTTCTGAAATTTATCACACCCCTGATTCCTTGCAAGAATTGCGTGATGTGATTATCCAGTTGGGAATACAAGGGAAATTACTCACTCAAGCCCCCGATGATGAGCCAGCAATTCATTTCTTATCACATATCCAAAAAGAGAAAGAACAATTGTTTAAAAAAAAGCAAAACAAAAATGAAAAAAGGTTGTCTGAACTTGAAGAAGTTGAAATACCTTGGATAATTCCAGATAAATGGGAATGGGAAATGCTTGGAAATGTTTTAACCTTGGTCTCTGGTAGAGACCTTAAACCGGCAGAATACAACAATCAGGAAAAAGGGGTTCCTTATCTTACTGGAGCAAGTAACTTTAGCAAGGGTAATTTGATTATCAATAGATGGACGGAAAAACCAAAAGTAATATCTCAAGCTGGAGATTTATTGATAACTGTAAAGGGTACTATTGGGGATATGGCTTTTCAAGATATAAAAGAAGCACATATTGCTCGGCAAATTATGGCTTTGAGAAATGATTATTATGTAGATATGAATTATGTGCATTACTTTTTACAATCATATGTACACCTTTTACAAGAAAATGCAAAAAGTATCATTCCAGGTATTTCTCGGGATGACTTATTAAAAGCGCCCATTCCTATTCCACCTATAGAGGAACAGCCTCGCATTGTAGCAAAAATCAACTCGTTAATGGTATTGATAGACCAGCTGGAAATTGAAATGGGGAAAAAAGAAGTATTGGTTGAAAATATGGCAACCATACAAGGAGCTGCAAAGGAATTACAAAGTGTTTGAATGATTAGTTTGTTTGATTGATATCTAAAACATCAATCAACTCTATTGTATCAACGTATTAAGTTGAACAGAATTTCTAATAACTGCAATGAAAGTAGTAATGAGGCTATATTAAAAAATCGGGAAGAAGTCATTTTAACTTTTTTAAATGTCAAAAAAAAAGAAATTATGGATAAGTTCTAACCTTTTAATGGTAAAGAAATAGAAGTAAGTTAAAAGATGCCATCATTAAAAAGAAAGGGAATGACTGAGATAACGTCCAATGCTGCTCACTTAATAATAGGACTGAGTGATATATTGTTAGGTCCGTTTCATTTATTTCGGTTATTCCAATGACTCATCTCCGTTCTATTAAGTATGATAATAATATTCATTATCAATAACAATATTATGTCTCTTTATGAGCTCAATATGATATAATAATAAAGCCACCTCTTGAAAAATGGTTCTTAACCGCAACCGGCTAAAGTGAGAGTGGCGGTTATTTTTTTGTGTTGGCAGCTGACCTTTTAAGGTTGGCTGCTTTTTATTTATTTTTGTTTTTTGGGGAGATAATTTTTGGAGAAACAGGTGGAATTTTCAAAAAATTGATATCTCTTTATCCTTTCTGGATTATAATAAGAAGAATAGCAGAAATCATCAAGGACCAAACACCTTCGCTATCAAATAGAAAGACGTTGCTGAAATAATTGCTCATTTAATAGTTATGAGAAAAATAAAAAAGGAGATTCCATTATGAATATGAAGCTTGTCATTGGATTAGTAATATTTGCTGCAATATTTTTGATATGGAAATTTTTTTTCAAAAAGAAAGAGGATAATCTTTCTGCGTACGTGACAGCATCAGGCGCAACTTTGATTTTTCAATCTTTTCCGGATTGGTCGGATACTTTATTTCAAACTTTGGTTAATAAAAATTATAGTAACGGAACAAATTATACCTCTCTAATTATTGGTATTTGTCTATTGCTTTTGGGAATTTACTTACAGTTTGAATTTAGAAAGAAAATTTACATATTAAATTTCTTTGGAAATGACAAGAAAAGAATTAGAGATAAAAAAGTACTGAAGAAATTAAAATATTCTGATTTGATTGTTAGAGAGCGAGAATTGGATGTTGTAAGAATACTCGGTACAGGAAATAATATGAATGAGCAAAAGGCAAAATATATTTGTGAGGAAATAAAAGAGAAGACTGAGACTTTTATTTATGAGAGTAGTGAATCCAAACGAGGTTTTACTGGAATGGCCTCTATTCCTCTGATTTGTCTGGCAGGAACTTATTTTGCGAGTAACGAAGTCGATGTTTATTTTGAATATGACCGATATAATAAAGTATATAACAAGTTGGAGAGTCGTAAATTTTCCAGACCTTTATATCCCAAAATAAATGTTAACAAGTCATACGCATCGAAATCTGAATTTGAAGAAGTTATTATTACGGTTTCGACAACGGCTGAAATAAACAAAAAAGATTTGGTTCAATTTGGGAAAATACCTGTCGTTGAAATTAAAGTAAATTCTGCAAAAGATAATACAATCAGCACATACAATCAACTTATGAAATATGCACTTGAAATATCGGAGGAAATTGAAAGAGTGAAACAACAAAATGGAGTTAATACAATTCATCTTGTAATGGCAACTCAAAGTTGTTTGGTATTGGAAATTGGGAGACACATTGCAATGAATAGGAATAGAATCCCAACAGTAATTGTGTATCATTACAATGCAGCGAATAAAATACGCTATCCATTCGGCATAATTGTAACAGAGCAAAATAAGGGAAAGCTCATTATGTCTAAAGAAAGGAGCTTTTAATGTACGATTTAAATAAAGAATTCAATACTTTTTACGATGAGCATGTCATCTTGGAACATGAGGCGATTAAGAGTCTGCATACCAAGAAAAACCTAAATATCGAGCGTTTGGAAAACGGGTTAGCTGAGTATAATGAAGAGAAAGGGACTAAATACAAGTTGGCAGAGCATATCGTGCAAGGAAGTGTAGCTATGTCAACTGTGACGCAGAACGAAAAAAATGAATATGATATTGATGTTGCTATAGTGTTTGATTCAGATAATCTTCCAGATGGGGACACAAGAGCTACCAAAAATATGGTATTAAATGCGTTAGAAAAGAAAACTTATTTATTCAAGCAAGCACCAGAATTTAAAACAAATTGCATTCGAGTTGTTTATTCAGAAGGGTATCACATAGATTTTGCGGTGTATAGAAGAACGAAAACTTTTAATGATGACTACTCTTATGAGCATGCAGGCAGTCAGTGGAGAAAAAGAAACCCAAAAGTTATTACCAATTGGTTCGCCGAGCAAGATGACGATAAGGATAATAATCTACGGAAGATAACCCGACTTATAAAGATGTTTAGCACATCTCGGAAACATTGGAATATGCCTGGAGGATTAATACTTTCAGTTTTATGCAACGAACAATATTCCAACAGCGAACGGTTAGATGAAATGTTTTACAAAACTATTGTAAACATACGTGACCGTTTGCAGAACTACACAGCTGTATATAACCCAACTGATATTGCTCAATCGTTGTTGTTAATAAAAGAAGATGACTCGAAGATGAGAAATCTAATGACCCGATTGAGTGACTACATATCCAAGCTGGATGTGCTTTTTGAAAGTGATTGTAGTCGTGATGAAGCTCTTTCAGTTTGGAGCGATTTTTTTAATCATGATTTTTGGAAAGAACAGTTAACAGAAGGAACTTCAGCAAGAGTGCTTACTGAAGATTATTCAGCCCCTGATGAAGCATATATTCAGAATGTTTTTCAGGTATCAAACGATAAGTTTGTCCGAATTGACTGCGAAGTCACGGATAATCTTCATAGAACAAAATCTTTAAGAGCGATGTTGGCAAACAATGAAACTATAGATGTAGGTAGTTCATTGAGATATTTTCTTACAGCAACAAAAGTAAGCACGCCTTATGATGTTTGGTGGAAGGTTAAAAACAGAGGGGAAGAAGCCAAGCGTAAAAATTGCTTACGGGGAGAGATAGCACCTGATGAAGATGGAGCAAAAGGAGTTAGAAAAGAAACCGCATCATTTATAGGAAATCATTATGTAGAATGCTATCTAATTAAAAACGGTGTTTGTGTTGCAACTTCAAGAATAGACGTTCCAATTAGATAAAGACCATTTAGTGTTCTTGGAATTGCACCTAAGAGAAATTTCCTTAATCGTTAACTTAACTTTTACAATAAAATAAGATGTTTATGTACAAAAAACACTTATATTTCTCATTAATTTGGTGATTTATAAGTGTTTTTTTATTTATTTATATTTATGCATGATATATTGACTATTGTCGATTTTTATACGTTTAGTTTGTATAATTTATTAAAAAGTAGTATATTTTATCGGTTGGGACTCTTGTTGAAATTGAGGCAGATGTTGCTACGAGATAGACGATATTTGGAGGTAATATAATTGACGGAAAATATATTTGAAAGACAAAAAAGAAAGAAGCATTTAGAGATTTTTTCTGCCATAAAATTAAAAAATAAAAGTATTGAAGATTATGAAGTGATTTTTGATTATACTTTAAATGTGCCACCTAAAATAATTTCTGTTGTCGCTAAAGATATAATAGACGACTGGTCGTGTAGTGATATACTCTTTTATATTGAATCAGATATTAGAGATGAAAGAATCTTATACTATAGACAAGCTTATATGAATGGAATGTCTTATACAGAGAGGAATTGGTTTATGTTTTATCATGCTACTTTTCCAATAAATGATGAATTATACGATATAACTCTTAACGCATTAGCAAACAAAGTACCTTTTGAAGTTGTCAGACGATTTTTGGTTGACCCAATATATGACCTTTATTATGAAAAGAATAATCAATTATTAAAAATATTTATGAGAAGAGAATTTACAATAGCTGAATCTTTGTATTTAACTTATATTTCCATAAAGTATAATGAAAAAATCAAAAATGAATGTGAGATATTAATTAAGAAGAAGTATGATATAAATATAATTGAGGAAGAAATTAAAGGAAAATATCCACGAGAAAATTATTGAAATTACTTTAGTTTCATTAAGTGAGGTCAGTAATAAACCTTAAATTATAAAACATGGTCGAAATTATTTCTTTAATTTTAAATTATAGTTGATAAAAATATTTATCGGAGTTTATAAACCTATATAACTCAAGATGGTCATAATTGCAGGCCAATAAAAATAGCAGAACATCTTCATTTATCTTAATGAAGATGTTCTGCTAATAATATAAATGTTTTTCTCAGCGTGGTCAAAATTCCTTAAAGTATTTATTTTGTATTATTCAGTCACAAATAAAAGTAAGAAGCGTTTGGTTATATTGTGACTGAACTCGTGACTGAAAGAATCCAATCATGTACCGCTTCATCCAATTCGTATTTGATAAAAAGCATTGATATATGCTTTTTACAAGTACATACAATCCTATACAACTCAGAAGACCAAAAACCAGGTCTTAAGAAAGCTCGTAAAGCTTCTCAATTCTCAAAACGTTAAGATCACAATTTGTATTATCAAAAGAGAATTGCTTATATGCAGTTCTCTTTTTTTTGTGCGTGAAAATTGGCGGTCTCAATTTGCTGCAGCCGTAAGAACGCAGTGATGTACGGATGTAGTATAAGGCGAATGGAAAGAGCGTTGCTCAAAATGTTAATATATCTTTATATATCAACATTTCAAGGCGCTTTCCAATTTTTGGAGAGTGTCTTTTTTTAGTGCGCCCGGCATGGGTGATAAATTAGCAACTGCTTTTTTTAAAACAAAATATAACTGTAATGATTGAAAATGAAAGAATCAACTCTCAGTATTAATACTGAGAGCTGATTCTTTTTTTAGACTAGAGAAATTTTTTGTTTGCTAATCATTAAAGCATTTTTTCTTTATTGAATATATAAGAAGCCAACAAATCGTATATATCACAATACCAATGATAATTTTCACAAAATTGTTATCAGTTGAAAAGGCATGACTGCTGAAAAATATTGAGACTAAAATAATAAATTTCAGTAAGCTCTCTTCCCAGGAAGTCTTTAAGTATTTTTTATTATTCATCAGTTTATCCCACACATATCAAAGTTTTATAATCTATATTGTATCTCTGAACTATATTTTTTTAATTAGAACAAATATTTATCATTAATTAGGACTATAATAAACTGTTTTTTGACCTAAAAGTTTTGTTCTGCTGCTATTTGAAAATTGTTTTATAATGACTCTTTCACCCTTTATAGTTGGAACAGGAGTAGAGTAGTCAAAAATTCTATACACCTCTTCAGAATTATAAACATATGTAAGGGTCATAGAATAAGCTAATGCTGCAACATCGATTAAATAAGCTGATATCTTAGCATATACGTTAGGAATATAGTCAATGACGCGCGAAATTGCTAATGCGATTGCACCAATAGATAATCCTTTGACGTAAGTACTTGTTTTAAAGGTTTTTAAGTATTCCCAGTTACTATTCATAAAAGGAGTAATATGATTATCGATTGATAATTCTTCGGTATTTTGTACAACTTCTTCCAATTCAATATTCTGAGTAAATTCTTCCCCATAAAAAGATCCTTCTTAGTAAAGAGAACACCACTTTACAAAAAAATTAGTCACTAGGTTTCTGTCTAACCCACCGGTTAAAAGCAGCTAAAAGTGGGAATGAATTTATCCTATCTTCGAGCGGAAGGACGAAGTTGTAGAAAAATAGTTCCTTAAGCTATGGATTGTGAATCCCTTTTGGTATAATGGGTTCATAACAAACAACTCCCTTTTTTGTTGGTTTTTTTGTCAAATCAATCATACAAAAAAGTCAGGGTTGTTTGTATTTTTATGTCCTCCATTACTTAAAAAGTTGTAAAGTGGTGTAATTAGCTACTTAAACGATAAAAATATGTTATAGGTTAAGAAAAAAGCTATTTATAACTTTCAACACACTATTTTATATAAAATCATGTATTGAGAATTTTATTAGTTTAAGGTTCTTTTTTTGTTTCAAAAGGGGAAACCCTAATAGAATCAGGAATACTCTCGTACATTACCCTACTCATATGATAGGATTCCAAATAAGTAATAATGAGAAGAACATACACCAGTATCAGATAGGTATGTTCTTCTCATAGTGAGACCATGCTGTCCATATTGTCACAGTCTTTTCCTTCTTATCAATTGTAAACACAACTCTATGCTGTCCATTGATTCTCATTGAATGGATTTTCTTGTGTTTTGGCTGAAGAACTTCATTTCTCCTGACCTGCTCAAAAGGATTCTTTCTTAGTATTTCAACTATTTCATCATAGTCACCTTTTAGACCAGCTTTTTCTAATAATGGAATGTGCTTCTTTTTGACTTCTTTATATTGTCTTATTTTCCAATCTGTCATTAAATTTCCTCGAAGTCGTCTTCAGTTGAATTTTCCATTGCATCTAACACATAACTCAATGTGCCAGTTCTTTCCAAGTACAATTCTTCTTGCATTTTATCATATTCTCTTTTAGAGAGTAAGACTACACCATCATTTGAACCATTCTTCGCATTTAAAGTGATTTCTAAAGTTGCGTTTTCAGTTGATATCTTGTTTAAAGTGTTGAACATGTCTTTTCTGAAGTTTGTTGGTGTGATTATATCCATCTTTTCTCAACTCCTTTTTCTCTATATGTACATTATAGTGTACATATAGAGAAAAATCAACTAATACTCTTAAATAAGTATCGACTTTGATACTATTAGTATAGTCGGTTAATAGGTATCAAATAGTGTTCTAATACTTACTCTCCCAATGGTTGCAGCTACTTTATAGAGTGAGAAATGAATACTTATTATTACTCTTGTTAGATACTTGGGGTAAGACTCGGTGCACTGTATGCTTTCTAGAGAGTATCATCAATCAGCCGCTGCTTTTTTTGAAATATTGTATTCTAAACTAGAACAGCCAAAAAATCAAACTAATTGCTAGAATAACTTGGAAGCAGCCAATCAGTAAGCCATATAACATGGTACGAGGCCCTTCTTTCAAGATATCAGAGAACTTGACCTGAAGACCAATTGCAGCTAAAGCGGTAATCTCAAATTGATTACTGATGACTTCGGAACTATGGATCATAAAGGAAGGTAAGGGTAGAAAACTTCTAAGCAAGAACAAAATGAAAAATCCTGCAATAAACCAGGGAATAGTCATTAGGCTTGCATTTTTTTCCAAATCAGCAGATATTGGATCAACTGCTGATTTAGAAAATAGCGGTTCTTCCTCTTTAGTGTTTAATTTACTGAAAGATAAGGCTACTCCGATGATAAGGAGGACTCTCATAAGTTTGAATACTATAGACAGATTAGTAACGTCCATACTTACCAATTTAGCTGAAGCAACGACTTGCCCTATGGATTGGACCGTTCCTCCAATCAAGGCTGATGTTTGAACGACTTCGTTGTGGTACAGAACAGAAGCGAGAATAGGCAGTAAGACCATCAATATGGTTCCTGTTACATTAACTATAGTGATGGACATGGCTTTATCTTTCTTGTCGGCATCAATCACCGGAGAGACAGTTCCAATAGCAGAAGAACCGCAGACTGCATTACCGGCACCCATCAGTAAAGACATTTTTTTATTGAACTTCATAGTTCGACCGACCCAATAAGCGAATAAAATCGTCAAAACCATTTGAAAAATAACGTAAATAAATCCAGTAAAACCAACTTGCTTGATGATTTGAAAATCTAAAATCATTCCATTTAACACGATCGACCATTCTAAGAGAGATTTTTCAGAAAACTTAGTTCCTCTTTTAAAATAAGGCTTGTTTAAAAAAGTATTTCCTAACAAAATTCCTAAAAAAATTGCGATCAGTGCTGCTCCTAGATTTGGCAGAAGGGCAGATAAATACTGGCTGATTAATGATATCAAAACACTGATTAGTAGCCCGGGCAAGATAGGATAGCTTTTTTTGAATTTTGCGAGCATGTTAAACCTCCTCCAAATATTTATGGTATTATGATATACCGAAGATTGTATAAAATAAAATAATCAATTATTATATAATTATAAGAAATTGTTATTGAGGAGTGGCATTAGATGTTAGATTACCGGTACCAAACATTCCTTACTTTGACAGAAGAAATGAATTACACGACCACAGCTAAAAGATTGCACATTACCCAGCCGGCTGTCACCCAGCATATTCAGTCTTTGCAACAGGAGTTAGGGGTTGAACTGATTCATTATGAAAAGAGACAATTATCATTAACCGCTAAAGGAAAACAGCTGCAAAAGGATCTTTATTTGCTCCAAAGAGAGATCGTTAAGGTGCAAGAGCAACTAACTTCTACTGTAGAGCACACTACCCTTTCATTTGGGGCTTCCTTGACGATTGGGGAATACATGATGCCTGGACTAATTGAGTCGTATTTGAACCAATATCCAGCGCACGATATCTCGATGGTAACGGACAATACCCAACATTTGATCGAATTGATGGAACATGGGAAAATTGATTTTGCGGTCGTAGAAGGAGAATTCAATCAGTCTGTATTTGAATTCCAGAAAATCGCTGAAGAACCGTTTATCGCTGTCTGTTCAGAAAAAAGTTCTTTATGGAAACAAGAACAGAGCATTAACGACTTATTTACTACACCTCTTCTAGTCCGTGAAGAAGGATCGGGATCACGCCTGATTTTCGAAACAGCTATAAAAAGCAAAGGGATCCACTTAGACAGCTTTTCGAAAGTTATGATGATTGGGAGCATTGGTGCAACTAAAAAATTAGTCGAAAAAAATTTAGGGATCAGTTTTATTTATCAGATGGCTGTTGAAGAGGAACTCAATAAAGGAATATTGAAAAAGATACCTTTAAGCGATTTTAATGTAATTCATTCATTTCATTTCATTTATCTAAAAAGAATTCAAGTGAGAGGGATGGAGACGATGAAGAACTTTTTAAAAGTCGCGGAATCAAACTAGACAGGCCTAATGTACAAGGCATGTTAAGTTTAACCGCTTTTTTGATTCTAAGCAGCAGAGTTGAAAAAATTCAGGTCTCAACAACTCTATGATCAAAGAGCATGAAATTAATCCAATAGGAATTGGGAGTGATGTAGATGTCAAAGGCTATATACATTATTCCTTTAATTCTGATTTAGGAAGCAAACACTTGTGAAAGAACTAGATTTGTATAAAAATGGCTTTCCAGAATCGCGGTAATTAAATTAATTGCTATAATTAAGCTTAGATATCTAAAGAATCCACCGTTTTTCTTCATTTCTTTGGTATAATGATTAAGATGATTTTTTATGAGAAGAGTAAGGTAAATAGAGTCAACTCGTAAAAGAAAAAGTATGCCGAAAAGAATACATAGGCTTACAGCAGAAAAGCCTGTGTATTTCTTTTTGTGTATTGCAGTAAATAGTTACACGGGGTGGTTTGTTGTAAGAGAGTAAGGAAAAGTATTTGTTATTAAGAAAATTATTTAGTTAAAAAAAGAAAAGAGGACATAGAATTGAACGAAAAAATATACGATAAGAACAGCATCAAAAAAATCAAAGGGTTAATGATTGGTCTTTTAGTCATTATCTTATTGGTAGGTGGATTTTTAGTGTTTTTTGAAAAAATCGAAAATGGTTATGTAGGGGTTCGTTATTCAATGAACGGCGGAGTGAGAGATCAAACGCTAAGCCAAGGGGTTAAATTTGTCGGATTGGATAAAGTAACTCAGTATCCTATTCGCTTACAGACGGTTAAAGCAGAGAAGTTGAATTTGGCTACGGAAGATGGAAAAGCTACCCATGTATCGATTACATATGCTTACAAAGTCGATTCGAAAAAAGTTTCCGATGTGTTTAAAGAATTTGGGAGCATCAGCGTAGAAGATATTGAAGCTAACTGGTTGAAGGCACAATTGCTGAAATCATCGCGTAGTGTCGTTGCTAGATATAGCTTGTTGGATGTAACGGGATCAAAATCAACAGAAGTTCAGCAATCGATTTTAGAAGATTTCACTAAAGCAGTTGAACCTAAAGGATTCTTGGTAGAAGACGTTGCTTTTGGAGTTCCAGATGTTGATGCGGAAACGCAAAAATCCATTGATGAGATCATCAAAGCGGGTCAAGAAAAAGAAAAAGCTCTCTTGGAAGCCGATACAGCCAAAACAAAAGCAGACAGTTTAGCTTACCAAAAAGTAAAAGCAGCAGAAGCAGAGGCGGAAGCCAATAAAAAATTATCTGAATCCATTTCTGAAGAATTGATCAAGTTAAAAGAAGTAGAAGCACGTTTAGAACATGGTTGGGTTGAAGTACAAACGGGTCAGGCAATTGTTGATACTAACGAGTAGGTGATAAAAATGATTTTCTTCTTAGGTAAACTTATTTTTGCAGCGATAGTGGTCATTTTAATAGGAAACTTATTGTCTTTGCTGTTTAAAAAAGATCCTAAACAGGAAGATGATGATTTGAATTTTTAAGGACTTGTTGCAAAAAGGGAAAAGGGATTCTTGTTTCACAACACAAGCTCTCTTTTTTTCCTTTCTTTTTTCTGCCACAGCTTTTATTACTTTATATTTCTTATCTTCATTCATCGTTAGTATTATCCTTTTCATGATTTTATTTTATCATTTTGGGACATTTTATGCTTCGACCTACTTAGGACATTATCACGTTCGAACGATAAATTCTAAAATAATAAAAATGTTTAGCTTGCCATCGATTTTCTTTTCAAGTATACTGAATTAACAAAATTAAATAGTTATTTAATCCGGAGAGCCTTTTAAAGGAGGCTGAGAGTGCTAGAAGCAGATTCGTGAACCTGATCAACTTTATTGTTGCGTAGGAAGATTATAATTTTTACTATACTCTTTTTCTGGATTATTAACTGGAAAAGGAGTTTTTATTTTGTCAAAAAAAGAATATGTCTCATACGGCAGTTGCGCAGTAGGTGTTCCTGGTTCAAAAGAAGGAATTGCGGGAATTAGATTCAACTTAGCCCCGATGTCTGATAACTTTGTCGACATTATCCTCTCTTCACTTGAAAATGTAGACACTTCTATGGTGTGGAGTGAAACTGATCCCACTTCAACGGTTTACCGTGGTAGAGAATCGGCTGTATTTGACGGCGTTCGAGCGGTATTTTCTCAAGCATATCATGATGATGTACATATGAGTCTTCATATGACTATCTCGAAAGGTTGCCCGGGAGATCACGATGCAGACTACACACTTGATTATGATGATAGACGTATCAATGACCGCAACAGCCGCAAAAGATCCTTCCCAGTTGTTGGTAAATTTTCGCTGTATCCAATGGGCACTGATAACTATATGTCACTTATTGAAGAAGTGGTTAACAATGGGATTGACCGAGGTGTTTATGCTGGAAGTGGCCATTACACGACTTACTTAAAAGGTGAAGTACATGATGTCTTTGATTATTTAGAATATGTCGCAGAAAGAACAGGCAAAGATGTTAGCCATTATATTATAGAAGCCTCTTTACTCTGTAACTTACCTGAGGGGGAATCATTATGAATAAAGAGCCATTGAAATTAAGAGACTTTATTTTTATGGGATTAATCTCTGTCGCATTTGGAATTGTTTATTTAATTGCATTGTATTTAGGAGCTGCTCTAACAACTGCTCTCACTCCAGCAGGTATTGGTATTTTAGGATATGAACCTTTTTACGGGATATGGTTTATGGCACCTGTTGTTGCTCTTTACGTTCTTAGACGGCCAAGCGTGGGTATTATTACTGAAATATTTGCTGCTGTTATAGAAGTTGTTTTGGGAAATGTTTTTGGTCCCATTGTTATAGTCAGTGCCTTTATTCAAGGTTTAGGTGTTGAATTGCCTTATATGTTTACGAAATACCGTCGCTATAATATGAGAAATTCAATGGTAGGTGCCGTTTTGGCTACCATTTTCAGTTTTATCTGGACTGCATTCAGAAACGATTATGCTTCACTTGAAATTTCTATCGTTATCGCTATCTTTGTTATTCGTTTAGTAAGTTCACTTATTTTTACTGGGTTTATTGCGCATAAAATTTGTATTGCTTTGGACAATACGGGGCTATTGAAATCTTATGGTGTCAGTCATGAAAAAGGGAAATAATCATGGACTTGTTGTTGAGCAATTAGAATTCAATCTAGAAGATAGCGTACACTTTTTGGATATAAGTTTTTCAATCAATCCTGGAGAAATTGTGCTTCTAGCGGGTGCAAGCGGATCAGGAAAAAGTACACTAGCAGGTGTTCTAACAGGATATTATCCTGAAAGTGGCGGCACATTAAAATCCGGCACAATTTCTGTTTCTGGACAAGACCTATTATCTATGGACAATCAGGAATCTATGAGGTATATATCTGCATCATTTCAGAATGCCCGACTAGCATTTGCTATGGAAAATCTCTATCAAGAATTAATTTTTTGCTTAGAGAACAAAGGTTTTGATCCTTCATTAATGGATGAAATGGTTAAAGAACACGCAAAGAAAACAGGTGTTACCGAATTGCTTGAACGTTCTTTTGATGCCATGTCTGGTGGAGAATTACAGCGATCAAACTTTTCATGTTTGGAAATCATTGATCCACTCGTCTATATATTAGATGAACCATTTTCTAACTTGGATGATCAAAAAGCAAACGAACTTCAAGAAACAATTTTAGAACTAAAAAAACAAAATAAAATCATTCTAGTCATCGATCACCGTCTTGATAGGTGGCAATTCGTTGACCGAATGATGGTATTAAGTCGAGTGGGGCAACTTCTAGAGACAAATATCTCACTTAATCCACTTTCTACTAACGATCAACTCCTACTTGAACAAGAAGGGTTATTATCAGAACTAGAAAAACCTCTGCAACGAGCAGAAGTATCAAATAACTTGGAGCCTATTTTTCAAATCGAAAATATAACGATTAAACTAGGAGAATATAAAACAAAGTGGCTGAAAAAAATGTGGCATCCTTACCGCATTTTAGTAAAAAACTGCAACATGAAGATTTATCCAGGAGAATTAATTGCATTACAAGGAAAAAGTGGATCCGGTAAATCAACTATTTTTCAGACGATTCTGGGGGAATATCCTTTTGACGGGACTATGCATATGAAAGATTTAAAGTTTGATTCTAAGAATAGGAAAGATTGGCTTTCTCAAATTGGAGTTGTTTTTCAAGATCCTTCTCTTCAATTTTTAACAACTTCATGTTTTGACGAATTGAATATTGGAGTGCAAGCTGTTTATCCTGAAAAGACTGAAGAAGAAACTACAAAATTAATCACTAATCTCTTGAAGCGACATAACTTAGAAGATCAAGCTTCTACTTCACCATGGCTTTTAAGTCAGGGTCAACAACGCCGATTAGCAGTACTTTGTATGTTAATTAAAGGACAGAGACTGCTACTAGTTGATGAACCAACCTACGGTCAAGATAAACAAAATGCACTCGAAATTATGAATAATTTAAATGAACTCAGGCAAAATGGAACGTCCATCATCTTCACCAGTCACGATCATGACTTAGTAAAGCACTATGCTGACCGTGGTTATTTACTAGAAAACCAAGAGTTAATTGAGGTGTCCTATGATTGATTGCATTAACCCATTTATAAAACTAATCACTGTTTTAGTCACCAGTTTACTCTTAATGTTCTCACCAGACTGGCGCCTCAATACTTTTATAATTGTGATTGTTCTCTTACTTCTATTTACTAGTAAAAGAGTTCAATTAAGGCAAGCATTAAAAATCATTCTTCCAGCTCTTTTCTTATCATTTGCTTTCTTCATTACAGGATGGCAGTTTAGTCATACTGGCGGTACTGACATTAGTCTATCCGCGCAGTCAACACGTTTTGTTGTGGAAGATGCTACATTTTTAAATGGGCTACGATTAGGGACACGTATCTTTTCTTTCGCAGTACTTGGTTTATTAACAGCATTGACTATCTATCCAAATGAGTTAATTGCTAGTATGGTTCAGCAAGGAAAGTTATCGAACAGTCTATCTTATGGTGTTTTGGCATCTGTTTATCTAATCCCTTCAATGAGGGAAAATTATTCACAAGCAAAACTAGCTTATCAAGTTAGACAAATTAAATTGAGGAAATTTGATTATAGACCCATGATTGGACTCCTCATTCGGTCTATACGTTGGTCTGATGCATTAGCAATGGCAATGCATGCAAAAGGTTTTTCTGAAGAACGGACCCATTACATTCAAACTAAAGTGAAGTGGTATGATGTTGTTTTTCTCATTACGCTTCCACTCATGACGTTAATCGGGTTGGTATACCTCAGACTCCTATAATTTAATTAAACCTGAATAATTCATAGTTTCTCAAAAATGAGTCAAAAACCTTGTTATAACAGTTTATTTTTTTTGGTTCTATAATAAATACGGTTGATGGATAATTTTTCCACCAACCGTATTTTTTCGTATGTAATGAAAAAAGAACGTATCTCCGATATAATTTAATCGCCAAACCAAATTAAAGGAGATACGTCCATATGCAACAGTTTATCGCAAATACACTGCAATTAAAAGACAAAAATATTTATTTTGATGGAGAAACCGTTGAAGAAAAGATGTATAAAGATCGACGCTCGTTGTTTTATCATGCTCAGTTATCCTATATCCCAGAAAGATATCCTGGATGTGGGACTAAAAACGAGCACTATTC
Organism: Desemzia sp. FAM 23988; assembly: GCF_045528365.1. Classification (NCBI taxonomy): domain Bacteria; kingdom Bacillati; phylum Bacillota; class Bacilli; order Lactobacillales; family Carnobacteriaceae; genus Desemzia; species Desemzia sp. FAM 23988. The sequence goes on along the minus strand of NZ_JBGQQS010000004.1, from coordinate 9,349 downwards.
TATTGTAAAAAATGGCACTAGAACATCGCGTCTAACGTTAATGCATGTGTCTGGCCTACCGGCCTACTTAATGTTAAAGAAACAACGTTTCTTCTGTAAAAAATGCCTCTCTGCTTATACTGCTCAAACAGCTATTGTCGATCAAGACTGCTTTGTCTCTACTCGTGTCAAGCAACACATCGCCGATCAAGCAACGAAAATAAAATCTGTGAAAATGATTGCTGAAGAACATTCGGTATCTTGGAATACGGTGCATCGCGTCATCACTCAAACGGCTGAAAAACTAAAAATTCGACCGGTTTCTTCTTTGCCGGATCACCTCAATTTTGATGAATTTAAAAGTGTCAACTCGGTTAAATTTTCGATGAGTTTTATTTATTGTGATGCGCTGACCCATAGGGTTGTAGATGTTGTAGCGAATAGACAAAAAGGTGAGTTATTGCGTTATTTCCAACGGTTCTCATTACCTGTCCGAAAAAAGGTAAAGACGGTAACAATTGATATGTACGAACCTTACATCCAATTAATTCCTGCTCTCTTTCCCAATGCAGCGACTATTTTTGATCGCTTTCTTATCGTTCAGGCTTTAAACAGAAAGCTAAATAAATGCAGAGTAACCCCCATGAATGAATACCGCTATAAAGACGGCCGTCTTTATAATAAATATAAAAGATACTGGAAACTGCCTTTAAAATCTGAAACCCTGTTAACTTCTTCCAAGTATGCTAAGTTTAAACTTTTCGATTACTTAACCAATACGCAATCTATTGTGGATTACTTAATGTCGTTAAATGAAACTTTAAAAGAAACATATACTGTCGTTCAAAATTTGCGTTACGCTTTAACAAATAATCAGAGGGAACTCTTTACATATGTTCTCAACCAAGCAAAAATCAAACCCATTTCAAGAGGATTGCAACGGGTACTCAGAACGTTGAGAAAATACCTCAGACTTGTCCAGAATACGTTTCAATACCCCCATTTAACAAATGGTCCTATTGAAGGAATCAATAATAAAATTAAAGACCTAAAACGAACGGCGTTCGGTTACCGAAATTACACAACTTCCGTAATCGGATTTTATTAATGACGCGCTTATATTTACCGGAGAAAGAAAAACAGACTAAGCAAGTTGCCTAGTCTGTGTAAAATTTTCTCATCAACCCTATTTGACGAAGAACCACTAAAGCAGTTGAGCCTAAAGGATTCTTAGTAGAAGACGTGGTTTTTGGAGTTTCGGATGTTGATGCGGAAATACAAAAATCAATTGATGAGATCATCAAAGCGGGTCAAGAAAAAGAAAAAGCTCTCTTAGAAGCTGATACAGCCAAAACAAAAGCTGCAGAAGCCGAGGCGGAAGCCAATAAAAAATTATCAGAATCCATTTCTGAAGAATTGATCAAATTAAAAGAAGTAGAAGCTCGCTTGGAACATGGCTGGGTTGAAGTACAAACTGGTCAAGCCATTGTAGATACTAACGAGTAGGTGATAACATGGTTTTCTTCTTAGCGAAGTTTATTTTTGCAGCGATAGTGGTCCTTTTGATAGGCAGTTTAGTATCGTTGCTGTTTAAAAAAGAACCTAAACAGGAAGATGATGATTTAGATTTCTAACGGGACTGGTTATCAAATAATTTCATTAACTTAAGAAACCAGCACCCATGCGTCTGATTAATCGCATGGGCGCTGGTTTAACGTTATTTAATTTTAGACTTAAGGATAAGAAAATGAAGGACGACTCCGATATTAGCAGACAAATAAATCATCTGATCGCTAAAAGAGATGTCGCTGAAGAAAAAGAAAAGCAGCACCGCTACAATGTACAACAGTTGGCTGGCAAACACTTTAGATCGAGCGACACGATTCCCTTTATCATCTTCACTTTTGATGCGGGATAAAAACCAAAATGGAATCAAAGACAAACAAGGCACTACTATCATGAGCAAGTTAAAAAGGTTAGAGTAGTCTATTTGATTTAGAGATAAAGCGTCCATCAAAGTACTTTGGATGGTAAACAATATGAGAGCAAGGAAACCAGCTATCGCTGGCATTTTCGTTTTTGCTCTCGTTTGTCGGATAAAAATCATAGCTAAAACAAAGAGAAGTAAATAGATACTGTTCTCATCATTTAAAGAGAGAAAAACAGTGAGACCCAATAAGGCGAGAACATCAAAAAGTGTCAGACTTTTGCCTGTGATGCCATTTACTGCTCTCATGTGAAGCACCAGCCACAAGGCATTAAGGAAGCCGATGCTTTCAAAATCAACTAGCATCGAAAGAGACAAAACAGCCGCTAAGTAGGCGGAATAGTCATGTGCCGGATCCAATTCTCTAGAGAATACCCAGGTCAAAAAGAATCCTCCGCCTAGTGAGATTCCTAAGGAGAACTCCCCAAACATTAGCCACCCTGCCGCAACTACTACCAATGCAGCGAGTACGATTATGAGATTAGGTTTATAACGCAAATCGATTTTTCTGCCTAATGTAAACATAACAACACTCCGTATAGTGAGAAAATGTACCAAACCAACAGTTAGTAAACAATAAAAAACTAGTGGCTCTTTTCCTTACTATAACAGAATGTACTCCCAATATCCTTAATGGCAGTTACAGGGATTACATTTGAAATATAAAAAGTGTATGCTGTTTTTGAGCGACATTACTGACATTTCTTAGACAATTTATCTGTTCTGTAAATGAAAATATGTTGTCACATCGCGGTTTATCCTGTATGATTTAGGGAAGAATGTAAACCGGATATTGTGAAGTTGGGCAAAGGATATGGGAAATCATGTTGAATGTAGAATAGTACAATTTTTAGAATGAGTTAGTCATTTTCAAAAATCTCCATTCATGTAGTTGCCGCTCCTCTTATCTCACTGAGAGTATTTAGTGTTACACCAATGAGGTGGTGGGAAAATGAATTCAAAAGAAAAAATGTTAGAGTTGATCAAAAAGAAACAAGCAGGCGGCGGGAAGTCTAAGCAAACGACCGATCCAAAGAATGATATGAAAAACATGCGCAAAGGTCCGAAGATTTTTAACAAATAATTTAGTCAAAAAAAGAATAGCTGTATACTGACCCCAAAATGCTAGATTTTTGCGGTCAGTATATAAGCTGTTCTTTTTTGTGTCTAAAAATCGAATCTATTGCCATGTCAATCAATGAAGCGCTTGAAATGGTATGTTAAACAAAATCGATGTAAAGGTGTAAGTTAAATGGAATTTGACATCAGATCGTTAAGGAAAAAATTAACGAAACGAGAAAATTTGCTGTGCAAGGTATGTGTCGTGATTGGTATACCAGAAAAATCCTGCTTCAGATGAATTTTATCATTTACACAAGATATTCTCAACTCTGTATTACATAGCTGTTCAGGTTAATTTGAAATACAATCAGTAATAAACTGTTCATCATATTTGGTCATATTTTGAACAACTACAAAATTTGAAGCATTTTTTATAAAAACTTTGTTCACATTGTCTACCATTGAGTCTTTCATAATAAAAGGAGCATAATGGAATTTAAAAGATTTATCACCTGGAATTTTTTTTAGAGCAATGGCATACTGAGGTGATAATGGCAAAAAGTAATCGATACTAGTGATGTCATTTATAATAACTGGATTATCAGATAAATATAATTTTTTATCTTCAGGGACCTCATATGTTTCTATATAATGATTATTTATTATATAATTCATTAGAGTTGTTATTGCTCCAGTATTATTGTCCTCATCAAATATTTTTTCTATTTGGTTTAGATCGTTATCTTCATAAAAAGATTTAGCTAAGTGTTTAGCTTCGTGATCACCCCAAATAAGTGCATTATAAAACACTTGTTGCATTTCAAAAGGAATATCACTTTTAAAAGCAATTTGCTTAATTTTAGGCAATCTAATTAAAACTAATATCAAATGTAACATTAACCATACTGTAAAGTTTTCATATTCTCCTGACGCAGTTGCTTCTTTAAGTATTTTATTTCTATCATTACTATCTAAAATAGAAATAAACTTATTAACCCATTTAGCAAGTTCAGATTCCATGTCAGCGAATTTATTCTCAGTATGATTTCGATTAATGTAATTACCACTCTTATCTTTTGTCTCATAAAAATCTTTTTCAGAAAAAACATTGTCAATTGAAGCCTGTATTCTTTTTGGAGAGGATTGTAGCAATACCGCATCTATTTTTTCATTTTGATTTAGAAACCTCTTTAGAATATACCTTGAAATATAGTGTTGTTTCTTCGTATAGTTCATATAGTTTAGCTCCTTGATTCTGTTTGTATTAAGTAACCAATAATTATATTACATTAAAATGAACTACTACTTCTTGTTATAAAGTCAATTCAGACTTTCTTGAACTGTTCTGCATGGGAAACTATACGAGACTTTATATTGTAAATCATAGTGAATAACTACAATTCAAGTATTAATTGAAAAATTAACATTAAAAGATTATCTTAAATAAAAGATAGTTTCACATTTTCCCACTAACCTAGACTTACTCCTGGCCAGCCTCCAAATACCGATAAAGATTCACATCAATCGGTTCTAAAAACTTTAAAAACATTTCTACCACTTTCTTCTTTTCGCCGTTTTGTAGAGGTTTTTCTAATTCAATGATGGAATCTTGTACAGGTTTTACTTCTCCTAAATAATAAAATTCTGTTCCTTCGTTATCTGATTTTTTCGCAAATACACGAATGTGCCATTTTTCAGCTTCCATTAACTTTTGTACTTCAGGTGAAGACATGGTTCTGGGAGACTTCGTGAACCACTTCATCGTAGAATAATCAATCAACTCATCTTCGTAAGCCATTTGGGCACCTGAGAAGGTTTCTCCTTTTTTCAGAGTGACGAAAATAACAAATTCATCTTTGCTTGAGGTATACCCACCAACGTTTTGATCCACCATTTGTTTCTCCCAGTTCAACAAACGCAAAACATCTTTTCGTTTGTATTTTTGGTAACGCGTTAAGGGCTCGGTAGAAGAATACTCTTTTGACTTTAGCAATCCTGTTTCAAGAATGTCGGTCATTAAATGTGTAAAATAGTCGTTTTCCATCGCTTCTTTAAATGAAGGCGACAATGATACTTCAGTTTCTACTCGCTCAATAAAAGCTTGTTGTTTATATAGAGCAGCCGCTGAACCAGTGTAAAAGCTTAAATCTAGAGTGTTGAGGACAGAATGGACTGTTTCTTCATCTGCTAGAATTCCATGCTCTGTAAACAACTCTTTGATCCCTGTTAATGAGATGCTTTGTGTTGGGTCCCTCATCAATCGTTCTAACAAAACCAATTCTTGTCTTCTCTTTCCTGGCAATAATTCTCTTGATGCAATCATCAAGAATCGATTTTCTACGTCAGAAATAGTCACTTCGTTTTGTTTGATGTTGACTAGAAAATCGTAATAACTATTTTTCTTATTAGCAACTAGCAAAGGATCAATCGTATGTTGTTCTTCAAAATCTTTCAAGTACGGTACACGACCAAGGCGATTATAAAGCAGTTGGAATGATTTTTTTAACTCGTTCATACTGTCCATAGACGCTTGATTGATGGACAAGAAGATCTGTTGTTTGGCGATTTTTTCAAAGTTAATAGAAGAAACGCCTGAAATAAAATTCGTATCAAAGGTGTCTTTACGCAAATTGTTCTTATCTCTAGACACATCACCAGATAAAGCCATTGGAATCATGTAATTGTTTTTGTAGTTACCAATAAAATCAATCACTGTGACGAATTTTTTAGAAGGGTCTTTTCTTAGACCACGTCCCAGTTGTTGGACAAAGATAATACTTGATTGAGTGTTCCGAAGCATGACTACTTGGTTGATTTTCGGAATATCAATTCCCTCATTAAATACATCTACAGTAAAAATGTATTCAATCTCGCCATCTTCTAACCGTTCGACTTGTCTTTCTCGTTCTTCTAACAAGTGTTCTCCAGTTAAATAAGAACTAGGATGTCCTTTTTGCTGGAACAAAGCAGACAACGTTTTTGCTTCTTCTTTGCGGCTACAAAAAACCAATCCTTTAGGGATATTGCCAGAACATCCATAATAGTCAAGTTTTTCTAACAAATAAGTGACACGTTCTTCCTCAATCAAATACTTCAGATCTGTCGACTCAGAAATCAGTTCTCCATCTTTTACATAATCGGTTACTCCAAAATAGTGGAAAGGAGAGAGCATATCTTCTTCCAATGCTTCTTGAAGACGAATTTCATAAGCAATGTTGTAGTCGAACAATTCAAAAATATTGAATCCATCAGTTCGCTCAGGTGTTGCTGTCATGCCTAATAAGAAGTCTGGTTGAAAATAATTCATTACTCGATGATACGAAGGAGCGCCAGCTTTATGGACTTCATCAATTAAGATGTAATCAAAATGGTCCTTAGCAAATTGTTGCAAGACTAGATCTTTAGAAATGGTTTGGATTGTAGCAAATAAATAAGTAGCTTCAATTTCTTTCTTGTTTCCAGAAAGAATACCATAGTCTTCATTGTTACCACCAAGGATCTTTTGGAAATCACTTTTAGCTTTATTTAGGATTTGTTCCCTATGGACAATAAATAAAACCCGTTTAGGTTTAGCTTGTAAGACATCAAAAGCAGACAAATATGTCTTCCCAGTCCCTGTAGCAGAAATAACTAAGCCTTTTTTAGCGCCTGTAGCTCGTAGTTCTTTAAGATTCAATAGGGCTGTTTTTTGCATGGTATTTGGCACGATATAAGAATTCGGCTCATCAATAAGAGTCGGGTCTTGAATAGTGTTAACTTCTTTATAATAGGTTGCTGGTTGATAACTCTGTTTATAATTGCGAAGCCAATCATCATTTAATACTAGAGCCGCTTGCCATTCTTGTTCCATATGTAATTGAATCTCTTGGATCATTTGACCGTGGTCATAAGAAGTTAAGCGCACATTCCACTCATAGTTGACTTTTAAAGCGCTCATGGTCAAATTAGAACTCCCGATAATGAAAGAATGATATCCCGATTGCTTAAATAAATAGCCTTTGGAGTGAAAACCTTCCTTTTTGGAAATACGGACTTCTACATTAGGAATTTTCATTAAGTCTTCAAAGACAGCAGGTTGATTAAAGGCTAAGTAGATAGAAGTCAAAATTTTCCCTTTGATTCCACGGAGATGAAGGTCCGCTAATTGTGTTTTTAGTGCTGCAAGACCGCTTTGAGTTAAGAAAGCTACTGAGAAAAAGAATTCTTCGCATGTATCCAATTCGTTTTGTACCACATTTAGCATGTATTGCTTTTTCTTCGTATCATTGAGGATGATTTGAGGATCATATAAAGATCCTTCAGTTTTTTGATCTATAAAGGCTTTTTTTAATGAACGCTCTAACATATCTGTCATTCTACTATTCCCATTTCCATTAATTTCTCAACAGCTGGTATATCTGCTGGTGCCCATTCTAATTGGTTTAATTCTTTAGGTTCTAGCCATTTCACAGCAATGTGTTCAGTCAACTGTGGCGTACCTTTTTTCAAGAAGCAAACAAAAGTGGTCAAGTGGACTAAACCAAAGTCATATTGGTAACTGGTTTGTTCAAACACATCAGGTTGTACATCCATTTCAATAAGGAGTTCTTCTTGAAGTTCTCGTATCAAGGCCTCTTGAGGGGATTCCCCAGCTTCTATTTTCCCACCAGGAAATTCCCACAAATAAGCTAGCGATTTGCTTTCGCCTCTTTGTGCACATAGGATTTTCCCGTTTTCTATTAAAATAGCGCCTACAACAGTAATTTCTTTCAATGTGCTCACTTCCTTCTACATTGTTTAATACTTTTATCATATCACTTTTGAGCTTAGGTATAAATTTAATTAACGAGCCTAACCAGAATAGACGATTTCCACCACTTCAGGTTACAAATCGTCTGTTTTTTAATTAATATTTTTTGAAATAAAAATTCAGAAATTTGTAACGATATGTTAAGCTCATTCTTCTACTCGTTGATTGAACGTTCTTTAGGTAACTTGATGAGAACGGTTGTTCCAACATTTAGTTCAGATTTGTATGAAATGGCATTATTAATATCATAAAACAATGAAATCCTTTGCTGAACGTTTTGAATTCCATAATGCTTACTATGGTGTTTTAATATATTACTTACTTGATCAGAAGTCATGCCTGCTCCATTATCCGTTATTTCAAACTGAATAAAATCATCGACGAGACTTCCACGAATAGTCAATATTCCTCTACGATTTTCTTCTATATGATCAATACCGTGAAAAATAGCATTTTCTACAAAAGGTTGAATTAAGAGCGTAATAATTTCATATTCTTTAATATCATGATGCACATCGGTTATTAAATCAAAAGAATTATTATGCATCTTTAATTGAATTTTTGCATAAGTAAGGGTTAAGTCTAATTCTTTTTCTATAGACAAAGTATTTTTACCATTATTCAAACTAAGACGATAGAACCGAGAAAGAAGCTGCGTCATTTCGCTAATTTCTTCGTTTCCAATCATGATAGCTTTATTACTGATCAATGAAAGAGAATTATAAAAGAAATGAGGATTAATCTGTGCCTGCAGAGCGCGTAATTCATGCTTTTTCTGATTAATTTCTGATTTGTAAACTTGGTCAATCAGATTTTGGATTTGTTGAATCATTTGATAAAAACTACGGTATAAATAGCCGATTTCATCATCTAGCTGGTATGTGGGTTTTAGTTTTAAAGTGTTTTCTGGTGAACCCTTCATAGTTTCTGTAAGTTGTTGGATAGGTAATACGACTGTTTTGGATAACCCCCAAATGGATAAAGTTAACATTAATAAAACAAAAACAAAAATTAGAAATGCAACGAAAATCAGTATAAGAACCCCTGTATAGATAGAATAGAAAGGTCTGGAAAAAGTTAAACTCCATGAGTTTGCAAAAGTTTTTGTACCCTCTGAGCTGGATTGAGCAAAAGGTTGCAGTAGACGATGAATAAAACTTAACTGACTTTGTTTAGGTTGATTAGAAAAGTGGAACAGTGTTTCTTCTTTATCGGTTTGTATAGTTAAGGCATAAGGATCATTAGAAATGGTATCTAAATTTTGAAATATCACTTCAGGTGCTATTTCAAAAACTACAATATTAATATCTTCTCTAATATTAGAAAAAATTTGACTGTATAAAAATATTTTTTTACTTTTTGTATCAAAAAAATAAGAAACTTTTGTTGTATTGTTTAGCACTAGTGTTGCATGAAACATAATATGTTTCACAATGTTATGTATCCTATTCCAATATGCAAAAAAGTCCTTTATACTGAACTTGGATGACTTATCCAAGACCAATAAAAAGGACCCAACTTATGGATAAGTA